>NZ_JBLZFZ010000006.1:0-175576 GCF_050753385.1 Pantanalinema rosaneae CENA516 | reverse complement strand
AGATGTGTATAAGAGACAGAGATGGGGGAGATGGGAGATAGGGCGGGGTGGTGCCAGACATCACCGAGGTTGATTCCGGCGAAGGTGATACGTCCTGGCCAGATGTCGCTGAAGCCCTCAAGGATGGCAGCGAGGACGGTGCTGGCGGGTAATTCGTTGGTTTGGGTTTGGGTGAGTAGGTAATCGACGAGATCGCCGGGGCGGGGAGTGGTGGAACTAAATAATGTGGGATGTTGGGTCAGCACTTGTCCCAGTTTTTGCAGGAGTTTGGTGCGTCCAGTGAGTCCAACTAAAGGGTTGGTGGCACTGACTTGAAAGCCCTGGCTGAGGGTGGCTTCTGTAAGTTGTTGCAGGGCGATCGCGTCTACTTGTAACGGCTGATTGGCATCGCTGGAAAACAGCCCTTGCTGGAACATTTGGAAACTGGCAACGGCTAATCCTTCCGATCGCCGAAATACTTCCCCCGTCTCCGATTCTCCATACTGCCATTGGTCGCCTGCCCCAGCATCTAGCAATACACTGACGATCGCTAAATCAAACTTGGCTTTGGCTCTGGCGATCGGGGATAGTCCGGCTAACTGGGCTTCCAGTAACGTGAGGCGAGGTAGGCTCCCGACTTCAAAATGTCGCCAACGGCTATGGAAGGGAATGTTCAAATCAGGGTAATGCTGGCGTGTCACCTGAAGCACATAGTCAGCGACGGCAGGCAGACGATCTAAGTCGCAGCGAAAGTAACGCAGTTGATCAGCACAGGCTAATTCAAACAATTGACCACAACGCTCTCGGATCGCTTGGGGAGAGCGGAGGTAGGCGATCGTGGGATCGGGCATGGGTAGGTGGATGAGGAAGGTGAGGAAGATGGGGGCTATTCGACTAAGCTGCGACCTTTGGTTTCGGCTAGGGCAATTTGGTCGGGAATGTTGCCGTCTGTATAGTAGCCAGCCGCTTTCTTGGCTTCAATTTCCACTTTGGCATCGGCGGGAATCAGGTCGGCGGGAATGGGCACTCGTTCTACCACTTCAATCCCGGACTGAACGATCGCGTTGTATTTCATATTGCTCATCGACACCAGGCGATCGATGCGGGTAATCCCCAACCAGTGCAACACATCGGGCATAAATTCTTGGAAGCGCATGTCCTGAACGCCAGCCACACATTCGGTACGAGCGAAGTAGGCATCGGCGCGATCGCCACCTTCCTGCCGTTTGCGGGCATTGTAGACCAGGAATTTCGTCACCTCGCCTAACGCCCGTCCTTCTTTCCGCAGATAGACAATCACACCCGCGCCGCCTTCCTGAGCCGTCTGGACGCAGGCTTCAATCCCATGCGCCAGGTAAGGACGACAGGTACAGATATCGGAGCCAAACACATCCGAGCCGTTACATTCATCGTGAACGCGAACCGCTAAGGGACGATCGGGGTCGGTAATCGCCGCCAAATCACCCACAATGTAAACGGTCATGCCGCCGATCGGGGGCAGAAACACATGCAGATCAGGACGAGTCACCAGTTCGGGAAACATGCCACCCGTTTGCTCAAATAAGACATGGCGTAAGTCCGACTCACTCACCTTCAGGCGTTTTGCCATTCCGGGCAGATACCAGACGGGTTCGATCGCCGCCTTCGTTACGACCAGATCGCCACCGGGTTTCATGATGCCGCCATCGACCTGCAACCGTCCTTTGGTAATGGCTTCCAGCAGTTCTGGCATGTTGATATGGGCTTTAGTAATCGCGATCGTAGGACGAATATCGTACCCCTCCTGAAACAACGAGGGATAGACTTCGCCAACGATCGCGCCAAACGGATCTAAGGACACAATTTTGTCGGGGTCAAACCAGGAGGGATGGGGCCCAATATGCTCGGCAGGCGATGTATTCGTCAGGTCGGGACGATGATCGGATTGCAACTGACCACTGGCAACCGCCAAAGCCCGATACACGCCATACGCCCCAGAGTGGGAACCAATCACATTCCGATGGGCAGAGCGAGTTAATGTGCCAATTACAGGTCCACGCTCGATCGGATCGGCAGCCCCCCACTGAATCGAAATTGGCTTCGGACCGAATCGAGCCGGATGGGAGGTTAAAACAATATGCTTAGACTTGGCACCCTTATGCTGATGTGTCATAGATCGCCCTGTTTAATTGCCATACTCAAGTGATTGGTTAATCCCCAGGTCAGAAACTTCTTTTAACTACCAGTCCGACCTGCTTCTGTCATTTTGCCCATCTCCTGCTGATCCTGACCCAGTTCCTGCAACGCTTGGATAATTTGGACGTTAGCTTTGGGGAAAGGATACTGATCTAGCTCACTCAGCGCTACCCACCGGACTTCGTCACATTCCAACGGTTGGGGTTCGCCAGTCAAATGCTGACAATGATGCACATTCAGTGTGACGCGGAAATGACTATAGGTATGGTCGATCGTGATCAGTGAGTCACCAACGGCAATGTCAATCCCCAGTTCTTCCTGAATCTCGCGGCGAATACAGTCAGCGATCGTTTCTCCCGGTTCCACTTTGCCACCCGGGAACTCCCATAACCCTCCCAGTAAACCTTCTTGCCGACGGCGATCGATTAATACTTGACCGTGATGATTCCAGATGACAGCGACACCGATCACTTTATGCGGGAGCGGGCTACGAGTTTCAGACATAGGTAACTGCGATTGAATACCTCGATTGTAGGCTTGACAGAACGATCGCCAAGGACAGAGATCACAATTGGGTTGGCGGGGAACACAAACCGTTGCCCCCAAATCCATTAGAGCTTGATTGAAGTCACGCGGCTGCTCTGGATCTAGCAGGGTTGCCGATAACTGCCAGAGGGGCGCGATCGCCCGATTGGGTGGCACAGTCAGGGCGGTAATCCTTGCCAGTACCCGTTTCACATTACCATCTAAGATGGCTACCGGTTGGTTAAATGCCGCACTTAAAATCCCGCCTGCGGTCGTCCGTCCGATTCCCGGCAATTTCAGGACATCTGCTACCTGGGTCGGAAACTTGCCTGCATGGGTTTGCACAATTTCCTGGGCGGCGCGATGCAGATTCCGGGCGCGGGCGTAATATCCCAATCCTTGCCAAAGTTTTAGCACTTGTTGTTGCTCGGCTTTGGCTAAATCCTGCACCGTCGGAAATGCCGCCAGCCAGCGTTGATAGTAGGGAATTACGGTTTTCACCTGGGTTTGTTGCAGCATAATCTCGGAAACCCAGATCGCATACGGGTCGCGAGTTTGCCGCCAGGGCAGATCCCGTCCTTGCTGGCGATACCAATGCAACAACGATCGTCGTAAGTCCGCCACAACAAAACCCGACAAACCGCATGGATGGTCTGCCGGGTTGAAAGTAGTCTCTACAGGAGCGTTCGGGTTGACAGAATGAGTTTGAGCTTGAGTGTTGGGGGCTGAAAGAGATTCCATCGGCACACACGCAAAACTGTTAGGGAAGGAATCATCCTAGTCGAAATCTGACCCAAGCAGCCAAACCATGATCAGATTTCCCCACACTCAGGGCGATGCAATAACTATTTGGATTCTGATTCACTACCGACCAGGGATTTTTCGATCGCCAGCCGTTGTTCAGCATTACGCAGGAAGTAGCCGCTCATCATGGCAGAGGCAAGCAGCCGACCCAGATCTTCGCGGGATGTGGTGATCTCAACCTGGAAGTTTTCGGGAGGTAATCCACCGAGTAAGCCAATGATGTTGCGTTCCATCATGTGGAATACTTCAGGAGAAACTGGCTTCGAGAGCTGGGCAACCGTTTCGGGACTCATCGACTGCACATAATGTAGTAAGGAGTTACCCGACTCAGCTCCGCCCTCAAGAAATTCTGGTAAGTGGTTCGATAAGTTGTTCACGATTAGAACCTCGATCAAACGGTTGCAATGTCTATAAACACACTGTATCAATCCAGCTTGGGCTTGGCAGTGAGTAGAACCGAACTCAGTAGGGTGGGATTGTCTCACTCACGCCAGGGGCAGGTTGAGAAAATGAGGGAGATAGGAAGGATAGGGAGATGGGGCAGGAACAGGTTAGCTGGCAAGGTATTCGCCGATCGAGGCTTTGCGTTTGCGCAGCTTGGTTAGGGCTTCCCGTTCGATTTGGCGGACTCGTTCGCGACTGATGTTCAGGCGATCGCCGATTTTAGCCAGTGTGAGAGCTTGTCCATCCTCTAAGCCAAACCGCAGTTCCAACACTTGTCGCTGTTGCGGGGTCAGGTCTGCCATCAGTTTTTCCAGATCCGCCCGTAACGATGATTGGGTCGCGAACTCTTCGGGAGAGGCTCCCGTATCTTCCAGCAGTTCCCCCAGTTCAGTGTCCTGATTGTCACCCACCCGCAAATCTAGCGACAGGGGTTGGCGAGCCCGTTCCAAATACTCACGCACCTGACGGGGGGTTAGCTCTAATTCTTGAGCAAGTTCAGCCGCCGTAGCCGCTCGACCCAATTTCTGGGAAAGTTTGCGTTGAGCTTTCTTAATTTTGTTAAGTTTCTCGGTGATGTGGATTGGTAGGCGGATTGTCCGACCTTTTTCCGCGATCGCGCGAGTAATGGCTTGGCGGATCCACCAGTAGGCATAGGTAGAGAAGCGATAGCCCTTAGTGGGATCGAATTTCTCTACACCCCGTTGCATCCCGATCGTGCCTTCTTGAATTAAATCCAGCAGATCAACATTACGTTTTGTGTATTTCTTTGCCACCGAAACCACAAGCCGCAAATTTGCCTCAACCATCTTGCGCTTCGCGAATTCACCTTCGGTGATCACTCGCTGCAACTCGGTTTCAGACAGATTGACCTGCTGTGTCCACTCCTGCGTCGTTGGAATCCGCCCCAAGGTTTCTACTAAGGACTCTTGCGCTTCGTAGACAGTCGATAAGCGTTGCACCTGCTTGCCATAGAGGATTTCCTGCTCGTGGGTCAGCAAGGGAACCCGACCGATTTCTCGCAGGTAGGTACGCACTAAGTCAGTGGTGGTTTGAGGGGTCTTCATGGCGTTGCCTGAGAATGAAGAGAGTAAGCTGAGAGCAAAGGATAGGTAGAAATAACGATGAACAAGACTGTAATCGTACAGCCTGGTTGCGAAAACCGGATGGAGCCGATCTAGAAAAACCTAAATGTCGTCACGTATTTTCACCGGAATGGCAACCGTAGAGGGTTGTTCTACCTGTCGCCGCTGCCATTGCTCGATGATCAGGGCGATCGCGGCCAGTTCAAGAATAATACTGGTTAGGAGAAAAATTTCTTGCATCATAACAAATCATCCTTAAGGGTCGTCACTCTATATTAACAAATGTAACATTTATGAGGGTGGCTGTCGCCAGGGATCATTAATTTTTAAGAAAGTAGACTGGGATCTACGTCCAAAATCGGCATCCTGTTATATAGAGAGTACCCATAATCGCATTTCTTGAATGCATCTTGAGCAACAAAATCTAACAAAATTCCGGAGTTTTAGCGGTATCGCCCGGTGTAGGTTGCTAAATAAGGACTGTAAAGAATATTAATTTTTCTAGAAGTTTAATCTTACTTCTGATTCAGGCAGCAGGGAGAAATGGCAAATAAATTTTCATCACCTTAAACTCTCAACCCGGGGCGGCGCATCTATCCGATGAGGGGTTATCGGTTATCAGCTTCTAGTAATATCGGAGTGATTCATCACTGGGGACAGGGCACTCTAAAGGTACTAAACCTTTTTCATTACCCCCATAAGGCTTGGAATCCATGCAAGACCTCAACCTTAGCGAAGCTGTCGCCCACCCCTTAGCACGTTACCGGAACCATTTAGAGTTCAATGGGTATGTAGTTGAGGAAGGCGATGGAGTCATTCTCTGTCGGCATCCCCGCAAACCGAACTTGATCGTGACAGACTTTGATAGTCGGGGAGTGTCAGTAGCCACTGTGTATAACTGTGATCCTGATGTCAAACGGTTACACCTACTGGAATATTTGAATGAGCTGAACGCTGAATTCCTATTTATGAAAGCCTACGTGGATGAAGAAAACTGTTTGTTGCTGGAAACCTTCTTTGAAGGAGCCTATGACCGCACCAATTTTTCGATTCTCCTAGAAAATATTGAATATGACATGGCTCGGTTCTTTGAGCATAAGCTGACGGAAGCCTATGTGGAATAAAACAGCAGAGTCTAGATGGGTAAGATACTAGCCTCTGCTGAATATGAGTAGGAATTGGAGCTAACGCACCTACGGCTTGAGATGCTCCTGCAAGGACTTGACAGACAACGCTTGGGTTTGCAACGTCCGGATTGCTGCCGCCGTCGCTTTAGCTCCAGCGATCGTCGTGACGATCGGAATTTTATACATCAGGGCAGTGCGGCGGATCAGCCGACCATCGGCGCGGGCTTCTTCCCCAGAGGGAGTGTTGATGATTAAGTGAATTTGTTCGTTCTTAATCGAGTCCAGCACATGGGGACGACCTTCATGCAGTTTCAGGATCAGATCGACATCCAAACCATGCTCCATCAGGGTTTTGCGAGTGCCGATCGTGGCAATAATCCTAAAACCCAGAGTGATGAAGTCCTGCACAATCGGGACAACGGTGGCTTTATCGCGATCGCTCATTGAGACAAACACCGTCCCTTTCAGGGGTAAGCGTTGACTTGCCGCCAGTTCTGCCTTGGCATAGGAGCTACCAAAGTTTTCATCAATCCCCATCACCTCCCCCGTTGATCGCATTTCAGGGCCGAGGATGGGGTCGGTGCCAGAGAATTTGTCGAACGGCAACACAGCTTCCTTAACCGCAATATGTTTAGGAATCATTTCCTCTGTGTAGTTCAATTGCTTCAAAGTTTGCCCTGACATAATCCGAGCCGCCATTTTGGCTAAAGGGATGCCGATCGCCTTCGACACAAAGGGGACGGTACGGGAGGCACGCGGGTTGGCTTCCAGAATGAACACCTGATTGCCCTGAACCGCAAACTGAATATTCATCAGTCCCACGACCTTCAAGGCTTTCGCCAAATCGATCGTCCAGTGCCGAATTTGCTCCAGTACGGCTGGACTCAGAGACACGCTGGGGAGAGAACATGCCGAGTCACCAGAGTGAATCCCCGCTTGTTCAATATGTTCCATGATGCCACCAATCACCACATGCCCCGTGGCATCCGCGATCGCATCGACATCCACCTCGATCGCGTTTTCCAGGTATTGATCCACCAGAATTGGGTGATCGGGTTCCACCTGAACCGCATAGGTCATGTAATGTTCTAGCTCGGTGTCGGAGTAGACAATCTCCATTGCCCGACCCCCCAGAACATAGCTGGGACGCACCACCACCGGATAACCAATGCGACGAGCAATTTCCAACGCCTCACGGGTACTTCGAGCAATCCCATTCGAGGGTTGGCGAATGTTTAATTGCCGCAGAATTTTCTCGAACCGTTCCCGATCTTCAGCGGTATCGATCGAATCAGGTGACGTGCCCCAAATCTTTGTATTAACGTGACTTTCGGCATTCCCTTCCAGATACTTCTGTAACGGTACAGCCAGCTTCAGTGGAGTTTGCCCCCCAAACTGAATAATCACCCCTTCTGGATTTTCTGCCTCAATAATATTCAGCACATCCTCTTTTGTCAGGGGCTCAAAATAGAGGCGATCGCTGGTGTCGTAGTCGGTCGAAACGGTTTCGGGGTTGGAGTTGACCATAATCGTCTCGAAGTCATCTTCCCGCAGAGAGAAGGACGCATGACAACAGCAATAGTCAAACTCAATCCCTTGTCCGATCCGGTTGGGACCACCCCCCAGAATCATCACCTTGCGCTTGGTGGAAGGCAGAACTTCCGTCTCCTCCTCATAGGTCGAGTAGTAATAAGGAGTCAGCGCTTCAAACTCAGCCGCACAGGTGTCTACCGTCTTGTACACCGGAATCACGCCTAAGGATTTGCGATAAGTCCGAACTTCGTCTTCCGTGGTCTTCGTGGCGAAGGCAAGCTGCCGATCGCTAAAGCCCTGCCGCTTAATCATGTACATCTGATCTTTCGTCAGGCTGGTTAGCGGAGTCCGTTTGAGGAATTTCTCAGTTTCCAGCAGTTCTTGTAACTTATCCAGAAACCAGGGATCGATCGCGGTTAGCTCATAGATCTCCTCAACGGACATACCCATCTGCATGGCGTGGCGTACCATAAAAATGCGATCGGGGTTAGGAGTCCGCAGCCCAGCCCGAATTTGTTCCAGACTAGGTAACTTTTCCGACTTATCACACCCCCAACCGGCGCGACCCGTTTCCAGCGATCGCAGGGCTTTCTGGAAGGATTCCTGGAAGGTGCGCCCGATGGCCATCGCTTCCCCAACCGATTTCATCTGGGTGGTGAGTACCGGTTGGGCACCGGGAAATTTCTCGAAGGCAAAGCGAGGAATCTTGGTAACCACGTAGTCGATCGTCGGTTCAAAGCTAGCCGGAGTCTTTTTAGTGATATCGTTGGGAATTTCGTCCAGGGTGTAGCCAACCGCCAGTTTCGCTGCCATTTTGGCGATCGGGAATCCGGTGGCTTTGGATGCTAGAGCCGAACTGCGGGAAACCCGAGGATTCATTTCAATTACGATCACTTCCCCCGTATCGGGATTGACCGAGAACTGAATATTCGAGCCGCCCGTTTCCACCCCAATCTCGCGGATGATGGCAATGGAATAGTCGCGCAAGCGCTGATATTCCTTATCCGTCAGGGTTTGGGATGGAGCCACGGTGATTGAGTCCCCGGTGTGGATGCCCATTGGATCCAGGTTTTCGATCGAGCAGATAATCACCACGTTATCCGCCAGATCCCGCATTACCTCCAGTTCGTATTCCTTCCAGCCCAAGAGCGACTTCTCAATCAAAATCTGGGATACCGGGCTGGCATCCAAACCGGACTGAGCAATTTCCTCAAATTCCTCCTGGTTGTAGGCAATCCCGCCCCCGGTGCCGCCTAAGGTAAAGGCTGGACGAATGATCAAAGGATAGCTACCAATTTGATGCCCGATCGCCCGGGCTTCCTCGATCGTGTTCGCCAGACCCGAGGGACAAACGGGTACACCAATCCGTTCCATCGCTTCTTTAAATAGCTTGCGATCCTCTGCCATCTCGATCGCTGGCAGTTTTGCCCCAATCAGTTCCACATTATATTTGTCCAGAGTGCCGTTCTTGGCTAGCGCCACTGCCAGGTTCAGGGCTGTCTGTCCTCCCATCGTTGGTAACAGCGCATCGGGACGCTCTTTCTCAATAATCTTCTCAACAATCTCCGGAGTCAGCGGCTCAATATAGGTGCGATCGGCGGTTTCCGGATCAGTCATGATCGTAGCCGGGTTCGAGTTCACCAGGATCACCTCGTACCCTTCATCTCGGAGCGCTTTACACGCCTGGGTACCGGAATAATCAAACTCACAGGCTTGGCCAATCACAATCGGGCCGGAGCCAATTAACAAAATTTTTTGGAGGTCTGTGCGACGCGGCATGGTGGTAGCTGTCAGGTCAAGGGCTAAAAAAGTCCAACCTATTGTAAAGGAAAGGTCAGTCTCAGTCGGTAGCCTTTTATCTAATCTCCGGGTTTGCTCACAGAGACGGCGCTCAAGAGAACAGGTGAACTGCCTTTACAGAGGCAACCTTAGTCTAGCGATTAGACTGCACGATCGAGGGATAGAGAGGAATTACCGCCGTTAAAATGCCTCAGCGTTTAAAAAGATTCGGTTAAGTCAAGGTTAAATCCCCCTAGGGTTAGATTGTTCCAGGTAAAGAAAGCATTAAAACCAGATAAAGATAGATCTCAGCTCAAAAGAAAATTCGTGGTAATTACGTAGGCTGCTTCGCCCATCCTTTGCCTGAGATCTTCCACCTTCGACCGAACTTAGGGGTGTCTACTCGCCAGCAAGCAATTGGTGGCTTCGTTTTGCTGTCCGTAAATATCAGTAGGGTTAAGAAATGCATCACCGGGTCAATCAACTGGTTAGTAAACTATCCATCAGTTTTCTTGTACCACTTCTAGCCCTTGATCTAGCGTTTATCCTGCTGCACATCGCCGCTAGAATGACCCATGTGGTTCCGAATGAACCGCAATTTCTGATTACTCAGGACGGTGGGTACGCCGAACAATTTCAATATGTTAAGTTATTGCTGATTGTCCTGGGTTTGGGGCTTCTTGCTATCCGCCAACGATCGCGGATTTTTTTCACCTGGACAGGCATCTTCCTGTATATTTTGCTGGATGACGCATTAGAACTGCATGAACGCCTGGGGTTTCTATTAGAGGCGGCTTGGCAACTCCCTGCGATCGGTGGGCTGCGGGGACAAGACCTGGGAGAACTGCTAGTATTCGCCAGCGTTGGCATCATTTCCCTCATATCCCTGGTCTGGTCTTACCGAACTGAGCGACAACCAGCCACTCGCCGGACTTCTGTTTACTTATTTGTCTTATTACTCCTGTTTGCGGTCTTTGGTGGGGTCGTAGATATGGTACACATGGCAGTTAGTGCGATCGCTTCCCCACTCTGGCTTCAGCGTCTATTCACCATCCTGGAAGATGGCGGAGAGATGGTTATGGTGAGCATCATTGCCGCCTTCGTCTATCGCTTAACAAAATCAAAAGCGCCAACCCCGGCTGTACCTGTACCGGCTCCCATATACGCAGAAAAGCAGGCAGTCAAATAAGGTTACCAACCTTACACCGTTGACCACTAGCATGTTTGAAATATAACCAACGACCAGCGGCTGATCTCCCATTCTGCGGATTTTGTTTCATCACGGCTTCAATATCGTAAAAGCATTCACGGTAAGGAAGTCCGATGGGCAAGAAATCAACATCTCGCCAGCGATCGTTGCATCAACTGGCACAGAAGCGGTTTGGCTACGATCGCCTCCATCCCGGTCAGGAACAGGCGGTTCAGGCAGTTTTAGATGGACATGATGTGTTGGTGGTCATGCCTACGGGTTCCGGGAAGTCTGCGATCTATCAACTAGCGGCGCTATTAATGCCAGGAGCAACCGTAGTTGTCTCGCCATTGATTGCCTTGCAACGCGATCAAGCCCAAGCGATCACCGCGCAGGAGTTGGGGAATGCCGCCGTTGTCAATTCCAGCATTTGTGACACCGATCGTCAGGAAGCGTTTGAAACCTTACAGGATGGTGATTTAGAGTTTTTATTTCTAGCTCCCGAACAGTTTAATAATCCCGAAACACTAGAAACCCTACAGACTGTCAGACCATCTTTATTGGTGGTGGATGAAGCCCATTGTATTAGCGCCTGGGGACATGACTTCCGCCCGGACTACCTCCGGTTAGGGGCGATCGTTGAAGCCTTAGATCATCCCCGAGTCCTCGCGTTGACCGCCACAGCCGCGCCTCCAGTCCGGGAAGAGATTGTCGAACGGTTGAACATGGCAGATCCAGTAGTGATTGTGGAAGGATTCGATCGCCCTAACATTTGGTTAGCAGTGGAACGGGTAGGGGATGAAGCCGAAAAGCAACAGATTTTGTGCGATCGGGTAGTGCAGGCAGAGAAACCAGGCATCATTTATGCCGCAACTCGCAAACGCACCGAAGAGATTGCCGAGCAGTTACAGGAACAGGGAATTGCCGCCCGGTTTTATCACGCAGGCATGAAAGCCACCGACCGCCAGGAGATAGAAGCCGCCTTTATGCAGGATGACATTGAGGTGTTAGTGGCAACCACTGCCTTTGGCATGGGTGTGGATAAATCCAATGTGCGGTTTGTGTTTCATGCCGATATTAGTGACTCGATCGATTCCTATTATCAAGAGATTGGGCGATCGGGGCGGGATGGCGAGCCTGCCAGGGCAATTCTGTTTTATCATGCGGATGATTTGAACCTACGGCGATTTTTTGCGAGTAGTGGGCAATTAGAAGCCGAACAGCTAGAACAAGTAACAGACGTTTTACAACAACAAGCTGAACCGATCGCACCACAAGCGCTAAAAGAACAGGTTGATCTATCGCAAACTAAGCTAAAAACAGCACTCAGTCGTCTCGCCGAGGTCGGGGCTGTAGAAACCTTACCCACCGGCGAAGTCGCCATCAGTCCGTTAACCCAGGATATGAGTCAGGCAGCCGAGTCAGCGCTCCAGGCTCAAGAACGTCGCCAACATTGGGAGCGATCGCGGTTGGAAATGATGCGCGGGTATGCCGAAGTGCGGGATTGTCGTCGCAAGTATTTACTCAACTACTTTGGGCAAGCATTAGAGGTTCCCTGTGATTCTTGTGATAATTGCAAAGCCGGGATTGCCGCCGAACCGCCGCCCGAGGACAACCACCCTTTCCCAGTCAATACCCGCGTCAGGCATAAAAGTTGGGGAGAAGGAGTGGTAATGCGGCATGAAGCCGACAAAGTTGTGGTGTTATTTGACCAGGTGGGTTACAAAACATTGGGAGTTAATTTAGCCCGGTTATACGGTTTACTGCGGCGAGTTAAGTAGGACGATCGAGGCGATATAACAACGTCGGGATATTGCGGTTACGGGGATTGCTGAAGATCTTGATAAATTTCATCCCCAGTCGTTCGGCAAGTCGTTGAGAGGCACGATGATCCCAGGGCATATTCACATGCAGCGTGGGAACACCCAGAGTCGAAAACGCATAATCTCGGACTGCCGTTGCGGCTTCGATCGCATAGCCTTGCTCCCAATAGGGATGATGAATGATATAGCCCAAATCAACCACAGATTCATCCGCAAGAGTGGTTGCCAACAACCCCACATCACCAATTAATTTGTCGCTTCCTTGTAACATCACAGCATATCGACCAAATCCTTGCTGAGTATAACTTTGGAGACTACGATCGATCCATCTCACTACGTCCTCATGGGTCAGCGGTTGCTGCCAAAAGTACATTGTGGTTGGATCAGAAAGAATCGGTAATAAGCGATCGACATCATCACTTCGATACGGTCGCAGAGTTAACCGGGCTGTTTGCAGTGGCATCATGGGTAGTACACAATCTGTGTTCATGTTCAGTCTCAGATAGATACAACTGATGCAAGGGCACTTACTGGAAATCCAGTGCCATATTATGCGACATACCGGGTTTGAGGCACTCATCGGGTGACACTAATCCAATTAGCCCTCTCCAAAGCAAAGAAGAGGGCTGTAAAGCAACGATCGAGTAACTTATTGCAGATCGGTTAGATGATCAAAATATCCGCATGGGTCAGCGTTGGGGCTCCGGTTAAGGTAGCAATCCGGATCTGACTGGCACTACCGGAACCATCCACATCAAAGAACAAATCGCCCGTCTGGTTGTTGTAGATCAAGCGATCGTTGGCATCGCCTGCTGCTGTACCGAGACGGAACTGGCTTGCCGACAGAATGCCGACACCTAATCCTCCCTGAAAGCCCGATCGCGAGAGCAGAATGAAATCATTAGCCGCGAAATCGGTAATCACATCAGTCCCTTCATGCGGCGTATTGAAGCCAAAGAAATCCAGTCCTGATCCCCCAGTTAAGGTGTCATTGCCCGCTCCGCCAATCAGTAGATCATTGCCCGCATCACCACGCAAAACATCATTCCCCTGTCCCCCTCGTAAGGTATCGTTACCTGCACCAGCATTTAACGTCAGTTGTAGAGCCTGAGCAGCAAGGTGAGAAGCATTGAGATTGTCGTTGCCATCACCACTGTTTAGCACTAACTGATCAGTTGCCTCAGCATTCAGAATTGTCACTTGAGTTGCCAACCCTGTTACGACAACTCCATTCGCTGTACTGGAGATATCTACCTGATCTCTACCAGCACTACCATTGATCGTCACAGTATCAACTTGACCATCACCCGCCGTGGGATTAGGTGAGCCAGCCAGGTTGACATTGACTAACTTAACATCAGTCGCTTTGAGATCATTAATGATAACAGAATCAGCACCACCTAAGGCATTGATATCCACTTGTTCCACGCTATCCGTATCCATGGTGATGTTACCAACGTTACGGAAGAAGTGGAGTCGATCGCCATTGGCAGATAGTTCAAACACTTCACTCACATTCGCACCATTAAACCGCATGGTGTCATTACCACTGCCGCCCTCGATCGTGTCGCTGCCATCACCGGGATCCCAGATAAACACATCGTCGCCACTGCCTAAAAAGGCAACATCGTTACCCTGATCACCATCAATGACATCATTGCCAGCACCACCAAAAAGGCTATCATTACCGGCTCCACCATTGATGCGATCGTTGCCATCACCACCGGACAGAGTATCATTCCCTTCAGCACCACGAATGGTGTCGTTACCATCACCACCATCGACCACAAACTCTACAGCCGCCAGATTGCCAGCCGTAGCTGTAATCAGGTCATCACCTCCTTTAGCATCCACTTCAATCCGTTCGACACTATTCAAATCCATAATGATGTTGCCGACATTCCGCAGGAATTGCAGACGTTGCCCATTCGCGGCAAGATTCATGACTTCACTCACATTGGAGCCATTGAAGCGAAGTGTGTCTTTCCCCGCATCCCCTTCAACCACATCGCTACCGTCACCGGGATCCCAGATAAACAGATCGTCACCACTGCCCATGAATGCCGTATCGTTACCACCATTTCCATCGATCGTGTCGTTACCTTCCCCTCCAATCAGGGTATCAATCCCCCGGCTACCTTTAAGATTGTCATTCCCAAATCCACCATCTAAGGTGAGTTGAATCAGGTTAGCCGCTAGATTCGTGGCATCGAGCGTGTCATTACCACCATTCCCATTCATCACTAATTGATCATTGGTAACTTCAGCTTGAGTAATGATGACTTGGGAAGCTAATCCATCTACGACAATGTTGCCATTCACATTAGATACTTGAATGGTGTCCTTTTGATTGCGACCATTCACAATTACCGTATCTCCAGCCCCATCACCCGTTGTGCCATTAATTGCTCCTGCTAGATTAATATTGACTACTTGCACATCAGTATCTTTGAGATCGTTGACGACGATCGTATCCGCCCCACCGAGAGCATTCAGATCCACTTGCTCAACGTTGTCCGTATCAATCACAATATTGCCAACATTTCGGAAAAACCGGAGTTGTTCACCATTTGCTGACAGATCAAACACTTCGCTAACATTGGCACCATTGAATTGTAGGGTATCACTCCCACTACCGCCTTCAACCACATCGCTGCCATCCCCGGGATCCCAGATAAAGACATCATCTCCACTCCCCAGATCAGCAATGTCATCTCCCCGGTTGCCATCAATTACATCATTGCCAGCACCACCTTTGAGCGTATCGTTGCCATCACCACCCAAAATGGTATCGTTACCATCACCCCCATCCACCACAAACTCCACCGTTGCCGGAGCGGCACCAGTCGTTAAAGCGGCTGTAATCAAATCATCGCCGCCTTTAGCATCTACTTCAATTCGTTCAATGCTATTCAAATCCATTTCAATATTGCCAAGATCGCGGAGGAAGCGCAGTCGATCGCCATTAGGAGATAGGCTCATGACTTCATTGCCATTCGACCCATTAAACGTTAAGGTGTCTTGACCAGCATCCCCTTCAACCACATCGCTACCATCACCGGGATCCCAAATAAACACATCATCGCCTCTGCCTAGAAACGCAATATCATTGCCTTGTTTACCCGCGATCGTGTCGTTACCTTCACCACCAATTAAGGTATCTATTCCCTGGCTACCGTCAATCTTATCGTTACCAAATCCGCCATCTAACGTCAGTTGAATTAAGTTAGCCGCTAAATTAGTCGCATCTAAAACATCGTTACCACCATTCCCATTGACAATCAACTGGTCAAGCGCTGCATCTGCATTGGTGATCGTAATTTTAGCGGCTAAGCCATCGACAACAATGTCGGTTGTAGCACTGGAGATCTGAATCGTATCCTGACTGCTGCGACCATTGACGATCGTGGTATCTGACACCCCATCAGCGGTGGAGGAGTTGAGGGTTCCGGCTAGATTAATGTTAACTAACTTGACATCAGTGCCCGTCAAGTCATTCACCGTAATCGTATCGCTACCACCCAAGGCATTCAGATCTACCTGCTCGACACTGTTGGTATCCATGACAATATTGCCAACATTCCGGAAGAAGCGTAGGCGATCGTCATTAGCAGAAAAATCAAACGTTTCACTGGCAGCAGAACCGTTAAATTGCAGAGTATCTTGACCACTCTCGCCTTCTACAATGTCACTACCATCACCCGGATCCCAGATAAACACATCATCACCGCCCCCCATCAAAGCCGTATCATTACCACCATTCCCATCGATCGTGTCATCACCCGCACCACCAATCAGGGTTTCGTTGTCGTTATTACCGTTAATTACCGCCATCGTGTTTTCTCCGTTAGTCAATCTTGGTTGTTAGCGATCCCTTGCCGCACCATCAATCTGGTTGGGACGGCTCGGAAGCGTTCCTATCTAAGGAGTTACACGGTGAACGATCGCAAACTATGCAAAGACAGCTTTAAAATTGTCCAAATTCTCCTGATTAATTCTGCTTACCCCCGATAGACAGCCTACTTTTACCATGCAGTGAACCGCAGCTACAGCGCCAACGGCTCACAGTTTCCATAAAAAAACTGTAGAGATATGTCAATCACTATCTCTACAGAGGCTTCAGTTATTGGTTACTTCGGGGACGATCTCAGGTTAGAAGCGGCTTTGTTGCATGATTAGAAAAACGACCAGACCTGCCTTAAGGTCGTCCTGGTATTAAGCTGCAACTTTGTAGCTATCAGGTTTAGCGATCTGGATCATCCGGTTGAGCGCAGCACATTTGATGAACAGTTCCACCGCTTGATTGTCAAATTGACGCGCGCTGAGATTGCCACCAAAAATTGTCTTAAAGCGAAACATGGTGGTTTCGGCAATGGAGCGGCGATGATAGCCAGAATCCTGCTTCCAGCGTTTGCGTCCATGTTTGCGGATGTGACGCAGATTTTCATCTCTCGCATGGGGCTTGCCTTTGCGATTACCATGCTGCCAGATTTTGGCATCTTTGCGCGGTGGAATCACGGCTTTGGCTCCTTTGGCATCAATTTCGTCATAGCAATGGCGATGGTCATAAGCACCATCGGTTGAAACCTGTTCAATTTCCCCTTCAATCTGTTCCAGGAGGTCTTCTAGCACTTCTCCATCCGCCACATTATTGGTTGTCACGACCATTGCCACAATCTCGCCCGTAGCTTCATCAACCCCTAGATGCAGTTTGCGCCAAGTCCGACGCTTGCTCACCCCATGCTGACGGGTTTTCCATTCCCCTTCACCATAGACTTTTACCCCAGTCGAATCGACCACCACATGACGAGCACCCGGTTTCGGCACAATCGGTAAGTCAATGCTCAGGTTCCCAATTCGCCGTGATAGTGTACTGTGGTCAGGCACAGGCAAGTCAATTTCCATCAACTCAAAAATTGATTCGAGAAATCCTTGACACTGTCGTCCAGCCAGGCGATAGACCGCTTTGACAGTCGCCATCGTTTGAATCGCAAGGTCACTATAGAGGACAGACGCACCTGGTTTGCCGCTCAAATCTTCGACCACCCACTGCTCCAGAACCGATTCCTCAATCCAGAAGGTGAGGCTTCCCCGTTGCTTCAGTCCAGCGTTATACTCAGACCAGTTGCGGATGCGGTATTGAGGTTTCATGGCTTGTTTTGGTTGTGGTGATTAAAACTTACCATGCCTCGCCCTCCGCAACTCCTCTTCATGCAACAACGCCGTTAGAAGCGAGAAGCAGTCAGCTTAACATCTGCATATTTCCAGGCAGCTTCAAACTGTTTCTGAGTGGCGTTCGCCGCTTGCAGCTTATTTTGCGCTTGCAGGCTTTGGGTTAGCCCTAATAGTGACCAGCCATTGTTGGGATAGATCTTCAGTTCCTCCCGATAGACCTGTTCTGCTTCGCTGGCTCGTCCTGCCTTTAGGAGAATCGCTCCTAACGACTGACGGGTTGGCAGATACCAATCAGCCGGTTCAGTGTAAATCAACTCATCCTCTAATTTGACCGCCTGCTTGAGAGCAGTGATCGCCTGATCATGGTTCCCCTGGTAGGAAGCAAGCTCTCCCGCCAGAACATTAGCGGCGATCGACAGCACACTGGTCACGGGATTATTCTCGCCAATTTTCATGGTTTTCAGGTCAGCCGCCGTTGTCAGAAGTTGCAATTGCTGTAACTCTTGTTCTGCCTGTTGCGGCTGATTTTTTGCCAGGAATGCCAGCCCTCGCACATAATGCCAAACCCCTGTAGGATACTTGAGATCGGATTCCGGGGCTGCCAGCGCTAGAATTTCATCCCATTTACCAAATCGGGCATCGGTAAACATGGGAATGGTAGAGAAGTGCTGAACCGTTGCCGCTAACGCGGGGTGACGTAAAAATTGGGCATCGACCTTCGCCGTATTCTGTGCCGCCTCTATTGCCAATTTGCTTTGTCCAGTCATCTGTGCCGCAAACCAGAGGAAATGATGGTTGTGGGGCATATACATGAGTGGATAGATGCCCTGAGCATGACACTGGGTAGCATACAGGTTATCCGCCGCAATTCCAGCTTGATTTGACAACACGGCATCATGGTAGCGTCCGACCCGAATGTAGATATGGGATGCCATGTGAACCAAATGCCCCGAGTTCGGCACAAGACTCATCAAGCGATCGGCAGAGGGTACTCCCAAGTCAGGACGTTCTTTTTCTACCGCATGGATATAAAGATGATTGGCTCCAGGATGGTTAGGGGCACGCTTCAAGACAGACTCTAGCACTGCCATGATTTCCTGACCCTCCGGTTTCGGTGTCCCGTCTGCTTCCCAATAATCCCAAGGCGTTGTCGTCATCAAGGATTCGGCAAATAAGGTGGCAGCATCCAGATCATCAGGATAGCGTTTGGCGATCTCCCGCATGGCAGTGGCATAGGCGATATCAAACGATTTGCGATCGCCCACAGCCTGTTGCGGATAGCGGGTCGCTAGAGCTTCAATATAAGCCCGTTCTTTTTCACTCGCATATTGCTCCAATACTTTCGCCTGTTGTAGGGCTTGTTTAGCCTCTGGTAGTGCATCTTCTCCCATCGGGGCATTAATGTTGGGTCCTAGCACTAAGGCAATCCCCCAATAACACATCGCACAGTTTGGATCGAGTTGGGCAGCAGCTTTGAACGATCGCGCGGCTGCCATGTGGTTAAAGCCGTAGGACAGGGTTAGTCCCTGATCAAAATAGCGCTGTGCTAAAGCGTTTTTGGTCGAAATCGGATGATGATGATTGCCTAATTTCTCAAATAAGGGAGGCTGGGAATCAGCCGATGGTCGAGGCGATGTTACCTGCGCCATGTGTATTGTATGGTCTGCTGGTTGCGGCGATCGTCCTCGGACTTGATGAGCTAGAACACTGACTGAAATACCAATCACAAAAACCAAACTGAATATGACTGTCATGCGTTTTCGCATAGTTGGTTCTCCTGAAGTAAGGATCAAATATGATTAGAAACAATCAACAAGAAATCTATTGAGCAGGACATGTAGCGAGTGTCACTAGCCCATCCAAAATATGTCATTAGCCTTAGATTAAACCGATCTGGATGAGCACAGCTTCATTCGGTTGGTTCACCCGATCGTATGATTCCTGCCCTGAGTACATCAAAAACAACATTTTTTACTCCTAAAAAATTAAACCGCACGATCAAAGCGCATCATTTGATCACTATAAATTCACAGGTTGGACTACGCCGTTTTATGCAATGGCAACGCTTCATTTCACCCGATCAGGTCGCACGATCGGGTGACTCAAACTCTGCATGAATCCTTGCTGCTGAACCGTGTACATCAATGTCAGGCAATCAACCATTACCAATAAACCCAACCAAGTAATGGACGACTGACAATTGAATTCGCACACACTCAAGACACATAAGGAACAACACGATGGCAAGCTTTCCGACAACTGGTAATGACTCAATCCTCGGTGGAGCAGGCAACGACACGATCGATGCTCTGGCGGGTAATGATCGGGTCGATGGTGGTGATGGCTTTGATCTGCTGATCGGCGGGACTGGCTTCGATACCCTAATCGGCGGCAACGGCAATGATACCCTGGATGGTGGGGCTGATGGTGACTTCCTCAGTGGTGGAGCCGGTAACGATGTCCTGCTAGGAGGGGATGGCAACGATCTCCTCAATGGTGGCACCGGAGCCGACCTGATGGATGGTGGGGCTGGCGATGATTTCTATATTGTGGATAACATCGGCGATCGCATTATCGAAGGATTCAACGGGGGTAGAGACATTGTGCAGTCATCTATTAGTTTTACACTGGGTGCTAACCTGGAAGATCTGGATCTCACTGGTAACGCCAATATTAACGGCATCGGGAACTCCTTAAATAACGAAATTCTGGGCAACAATGGCAACAACCTGTTAGATGGTCAAGCCGGAAATGATACGTTACATGGTGGACTAGGCAATGACACGTTATTAGGTGGTTCTGGCAACGATTCCTTAAACGGGGGTTCCGGTAATGATTCCTTAAATGGCGGTTCCGGCAACGACACCTTAATCGGTGGCGCTGGCAATGACACCCTGGATGGCGGCATCGGCAATGATTTCCTGGATGGTGGGGCTGGTTTCGATACCCTATTGGGGGGATCTGGTGATGACACCCTGATTGGGAGTAGCAATGTCGCTGGTGCTGATAGTTTTAATGAACTCTATGGTGGTGCTGGCAACGACAGTTTGATTGGCGGCTCTGATACTGATCTGCTCGATGGTGGCACTGGTAATGATACCATGCAGGGTGGGTTAGGAGATGACATCTACATTGTAGACAGCGTTGGCGATGTCATTGTTGAAAGTGCCAATGCTGGACTCGATACAGTGCGATCGAGTGTCAACTTCACCTTAGGCGCTCACTTAGAAAACCTGACTCTGGATGGAACGGCAACGATCGGGGTTGGTAACGAGTTGAACAACCGCTTAAATGCTAATAGCTTGGTGAGCAGTCACCTCAGTGGTGGGGCTGGCAATGACACCCTGATTGGCGGCATTGGCAATGACACGTTAGATGGTGGCATTGGTAATGATTCCTTATTTGGGGGCGACGGCAACGACACCTTGTTGGGTGGCAGCGGTGATGATACGCTGAATGGGTTCTTTGGCAACAACCGGATGGAAGGCGGCGCTGGCAATGATACCTTCATTAGTACCTTTGGTCAGGACACCATGATCGGGGGAACGGGTAATGATGTTTATCAAGATGTTCGGCTGGATGATGTGATCATTGAAGACGTGAATGGTGGCATTGATACGGTCATCACTGCCAGCAACAACTTCGTTTTGGGAGCTAATCTGGAAAACCTGACCTTAATGGAAAGTAGTTTGATTACTACTGGCAGCGGTAATGCCTTGAACAATGTGATCACAGGTAACGCCTTCAGTAACACCTTAATCGGTCACGCTGGTAATGACACCTTAATTGGTGGAGGGGGTAATGACCTGTTGATTGGCGGAGCGAACAACGATCGCTTAATTGGTGGGGCTGGCAATGACATCCTTAACGGTGGCACTGGAAGCGATGCCTTTGTGTTCGATGGGACTCCGACCGTGAATGGGGTGGATACGATCGAAAACTTCGAGCAAGGTCTTGATCAGATTATCCTCGATCGCTCGGTGTTCGGTCTGCTCAGTGGGGTGGGCAATGGCTTTAGCAATGCTGCCGACTTTGCCGTAGTCGGGTTTGATGCCGATGCGGATAGCAGTACCGCCCGGATTGTCTATAGTGCGGCTACCAACCGTCTATTCTTCAATGCCAATGGTTCTGCCACAGGGTTTGGAACCAACGGCGGTCAATTTGCCGTGATCAACACACCTGGCGATCTGATTCTCTCGGCATCGGACTTTGTGATTGAAGCCTAACCCGATCGCCCTCTAACTCTCTCGATTCACCTCCTTGCCAGTAGAAGCTACTGTGTATACACCTTCTCTAGCACCTGAAAATTCTGCATTTAGCCCCCCTAGCCCCCAATTCTGGGGGAACCAACCATTCAAAGTCCCCTAGAATTGGGGGATTTAGGGGGCGCGGAGCCTCAAACGAAGTCCGATTTAACTTGTGTATACATGGTCGCCAGTGGAAGGGAGGTGATCGATCGACTTAATAACCGCTCAATTTACCGCGATGTTTTGCTTCCCGTTCCGCATATCGGAATAGATATAATCCCAGAATGAAATAGCTGCCTCCATTCAGCAGGGCGATCGCGAATAGTTGCCAATCCAAGCCCTGCCCCCGCGCCATCAGTTCCCGTAATAGTCCGGCTCCGGGAGTCATGGGCAACAACCAGCCGAGCCACCGCGTTCCCCCAACCCAACTTTCCACTGGCACCGTCAACACAAATAGCAAAGCAAATTGGAAAATGCCTAACAGTTGTTGGACTTGCTTCACCAGTAGTGCGAGAGAACCCATCGCCAGGGAAATGCCATACGCCCCGAACAACACAGTCAGTAGCGGCAGCAGTAGCAAGGGCGGAAAGGCTAATTGGCTGCCGGTTAAGACCAGGATCAGGGACAGAATCACGAGATTAATGGTGAGTTGGGTCGTCAGGTTGGCGATCGCTCGGGTTAAAAATACTCTAGGCGCACCAAAGGGGGAAAGAAACAATTGTTCTAATGTCCCAGTTTGCGCTTCTCGCTGTAAGCCACCAGCAATGTCACCCAGAATAAACAAGGTCAGTGACCACAGCACATACCCAACAATGATTGAGTCTAAGCGATCGCCAAATTGAGAACTAGAACCAACAATATATTGGGCACTCATGAATAGCCCATAAAAGATAATGGTTGTGCCAATGACTAAGCTAATCGTTTCAGTCGCATAGCGTTTTAGTAAAATCCATGATCGCTTCAGTTCCGCTACAAATAACGTCAACATCGCAGTTATGCCTCGCCTCGCACCAGTTTGAGAAATACATCGGTTAGATTGGCTTGATCTTTCTTGACTTGTAATAATGGGATCGGTTTGAGGATGTTTAGCACCTGATACAGAAGACCCGCATCCGGTACTCGAATCAGCCGATCGCTCTGGAGTTCAATGTCTAGACTGGCAAGCTTATCACCACGATCAGCATCGATCGCCGTTTCCGTTTCAATCAAATACGCACTACC
The DNA here is from genome assembly GCF_050753385.1 of Pantanalinema rosaneae CENA516. Lineage (NCBI taxonomy): Bacteria > Bacillati > Cyanobacteriota > Cyanophyceae > Leptolyngbyales > Leptolyngbyaceae > Pantanalinema > Pantanalinema rosaneae. The sequence goes on along the minus strand of NZ_JBLZFZ010000006.1, from coordinate 152,473 downwards.
AGAGAATTGCCGAATCAGTTCAGCCGTGGGTTCCTCGACGACAATTTCACCTTTGTTGATAATGGCAACCCGATCCGACAGTTCCTCTGCGATCGCTAATTGGTGAGTTGTCAGCAAAATGGCACAGCCTTCCTGGGCAATCTCTCGCACCAGTTGTTTTACATCCAGGGTTGCCTCGACATCTAGCCCCAGAGTTGGCTCATCCAGCAGTAATAAGGGAGGTTGGTGCATTAATGCCACCGCGATCGCCAGTTTTTGTTGCATCCCGCGTGAGAGGGATTGCACCGTTGAGCGGCGTTTATGGGTGAGTTGAAATCGTTCTAACAATTCCTCGGCTCGTTGGCGCGATCGACGTTGAGTTAGCCCCCGTAATACGCCAAAATATTCCAAATTTTCCCAACAGGTCAGCCGCCAGTAAATATTGCGATTGCCTTCTAGGACGGCTCCCAAATACCGTAAGGCGTGGGGAGTACGATGCGGATCACGATCGACAATTCGTACCCACCCCTGATCCGGTCGAATTAATCCCGCGACCATTTTGATCGTGGTCGTTTTGCCTGCCCCATTGGGTCCCAAAAATGCCAGCACTTCGCCTGCCGCCATTTGTAGCGAGACATCCTGCACCGCCGTGACCCGTTGCCCTTTCTCTAGAAAAGACTTGTTCAGGTTACGAGCTTCAAGAATTAACATAACCTTGTATTCTGTACCCAGTTTCCTTTTCTACCATAACGGCTATGCAGCATACTGAACTCAGCCAGCAGGATTACGCTCAACGGGTAGACCACGCGATCGCGATCCTGAAACAGGATTTACCTACCTTGTTTGAACGCGATATTTCCTATGAAATTTACAGCCAGGATATTTACTTCCGTGATCCAGTCAATGTGTTTAAAGGGAAATTGAATTACCGGATTATTTTCTGGACATTGCGATTTCATGGCAGGTTATTTTTTACCGAACTATTTTTTGACTTGCATGAAATTTATCCAGTCGATTCAACTACTATTCGGGCAGATTGGACAGTGCGAGGCAGCTTACGCGTGCCCTGGAACGCCAAAATTTTCTTCAATGGCTATTCCACCTATCAATTCAATTCTGAGGCACTGATTCATCAACACATTGACACCTGGGATCGTCCCCCCAAAGAAATTTTGCAGCAGTTTTTTCGGCGAGGTTAACTACAAAATCTGGGCGAGAAACTGCTTCGCTCGGTCTTCTTTGGGATGATTAAAGAACTCGGTGGGAATGGTGTCTTCGACCACTAACCCTTCATCCATAAACACCACCCGATCGGCAACTTCCCGCGCAAATCCCACTTCATGGGTAACACAGACCATCGTAATCCCGGAGTTTGCCAGCGATCGCATCACATCCAACACCTCTCGCACCATTTCTGGATCCAGGGCAGAAGTTGGTTCATCAAATAACATAATTTTGGGCTGCATGGCTAAGGCGCGGGCGATCGCCACCCGTTGTTGTTGCCCCCCAGATAATTGCCCGGGATATTTATCCGCTTGATTGAGAATGCCCACCCGCTCTAATAGTTGCATCGCCACATCCTGTGCCTGGGCTTTCGTCCACTTGCGGACATGCATCGGTGCCAGGGTGACATTTTGCATCACCGTCAGATGGGGAAACAAATTAAACTGTTGAAACACCATCCCCACTTCCTGCCGAATCGCTTCAATATTTTTCAGATCATGAGAAAGTTGAATGCCATCAATTTCAATCCTGCCCTTTTGATACTCTTCCAAGGCATTAAAAGTCCGAATAAAGGTCGATTTACCCGACCCCGACGGCCCCATAATCACAACGACTTCGCCTTTATGCACCGTCAGACTAATCCCCTTTAAGGCATGGAAACCGTTGACGTACCACTTTTCTACGTCCTGGGCAATAATCATGGGCTCGGGGTTCGGAGCCGCGATCGCCTCGGCAGGGGATGTCTCCATGGGCAATTCCGTGAGTTTCTCTATATAAATTCTATGCTGCCATGAAAATTGCTTGGTTGATAGCACAGTGTACACTGGGGGTGACGTTGCCCGTCATCCCATGACCTCGATCAACCCGCCCCTGCCAGTCTCGGCTTCCCGTCCCGAAGTTGCCATTGCCATTTTGCATCAAGGGGACAAATTTCTCATGCAGTTACGGGATGATTTGCCGAATATCTTCTATCCCGGACATTGGGCACTGTTTGGCGGACACATTGAACCTGGTGAAGATCCGGATACCGCGATTTTACGGGAATTACTGGAGGAAATAGCTTATGCTCCCCCCACGATCGCCAAATTTGGGGACTATATCGACGAGCAAGTGATTCGACATGTTTACCAAGCAGAACTCATCGTGGACGTGAGTCAACTGGTATTAAATGAAGGGATGGATCTGGATCTAGTGACGATCGCGGAAATTCAGCAGGGCGATCGCTGGTCACACCGCATCCACCAAACCCGCCCCCTGGGTAAACCCCATCAGCGGATTCTGTTGGACTTTATCGGCAGGAATCGCTAGATTAATTGAGAGACACAGTGATTCTACAATTTCAGCCTAAATCAGGTCGTAATTTTTTACTCAAATTGAGACACAACTCACTTACTTTGTTGACAAAGTAGGGTACATTACGATCTCAATAGCAATCTCTCGTCAGGTAATTTTCTGGCAAGCATAGGATGAGCCTCAGCTAACCAAACGGTTTAATCCGGGTGGACGAAGCTGAGAGTGGGGAAGCAACATAGCGTTGATATAGAGTTGTGGATATCTCATGAACTGGCAAATTGGGCAAAAAGTGGTGTGCGATCGTCCGGAGCAACTGTTAACAGGTTGTATCGTGACCACCCAGGATGAAGGTTGGGTCACCATTTCCTGCCCGACAGCAGGTTTTGCGCTGGCAGGGTATCAAGACCAGTTTGAACAGGAAGGTTGGACAGCAGAGTCAGGACGCAACCTGATCGCTACCAGCCCTATACCCTGGCAAGAGTAATTTTACTGATTGAAGAATTCTATTCCAGCTTAATTCTAGTAGTCTGGCGGTTTCCATCTGCCTGAAATCTCAGGGTTGCATCGCGATGGCTATAAGTTCTGAAGTTTAGACTAATTCAAAAAATACCCCATATTTAGGAGGGGCGAACGACCGTTCGCCCTTACATATAGCGGAAAATTGCATTTAGTCTAAAGTCGAGTATAAGTTACTGCTGATTGAAATTGTTAGTAGCATGATTAGATATTTTCTACTAGCAGATTGTTTTGATTTCATGACCCTGATTATTATCCTCACAAGTTCCTCATAATCCTTGCTTACAGTTCAAAGTGTGACTAACCCCAGGAGCATTGAGTGGCAGCAAATTCATAGTTAACCTTGATGAATTGCTGATATTACTGTTGAGTAATCGCTACACTTTTCTCCTTTCACTCAACAGTTTTGTAGCTCAGGCTCCCCCATGCTGTACAAGGAAGCTGATCTCATGTTTGAACAATGGCAAGGCTTTAAACCCGGACAATGGATGAAGGAAGTAGATGTCCGTGACTTCATTCAAAAGAATTACACCTCCTATGCCGGAGATGAAGCATTTTTGACGGCAGCCAGCGATCGCAGCGTTGCCCTCTGGAATACCGTTAAAGACTTGATGGCACAGGAACGGGAAAAAGGGGTTCTAGATGTCGATACCAAAGTGCCATCGTCGATTACCGCCCATGCCCCCGGTTATATCAATCCTGAGCTCGAACAAATTGTCGGGTTGCAAACCGATCGCCCCTTGAAACGGGCAATCATGCCCAACGGTGGAATTCGCGTGGTCAAAGCGGGTCTAGAAGCCTACGGCTATCAACTTGATCCAGACACCGAAGCAATTTTTACCAAGTATCGCAAAACTCACAATGATGGAGTGTTTTCAGCCTATACCAAAGAAATGCGGCTGGCGCGGCACTCTGGCGTGATTACCGGTTTACCGGATGCTTATGGACGGGGACGGATTATTGGGGATTATCGTCGTGTTCCTGTATACGGAGTCGATTTTCTGATTGGTGACAAAAAACACCAACTAGAATCGCTGGAACTGGACACGATCGACGAAGCAACGATTCGGCTGCGGGAAGAAATTACCGAGCAAATCCAGGCACTATTTGAACTAAAGGAAATGGCTGCCAGCTATGGGTTTGACCTTGGTCATCCTGCCCAGACCGCGCAAGAAGCGGTGCAATGGCTATATTTCGCCTATTTAGCCGCCGTTAAAGAACAAAACGGTGCCGCTATGTCCCTGGGTCGCGTTTCCACCTTCCTGGACATTTACTGTGAACGCGATTTGCAAACCGGAACGACAACCGAAGCTGAACTTCAGGAGTTAATTGATCACTTTGTCATGAAGTTACGGATGGTGCGCTTCCTCCGTACTCCGGATTACAACGATCTGTTCTCTGGCGATCCCACCTGGGTGACGGAATGTATTGGGGGACTGGGTACGGATGGGAAACCACTCGTCACTAAGACTAGCTTCCGCTTCCTGCATACCCTCTACAACCTGGGGCCCGCTCCCGAACCCAATCTGACGGTTCTGTGGTCAGACCAATTACCTGCCGCCTTCAAACGGTACTGTGCCAAAGTTTCTACGGAAACCAGTTCGATTCAGTACGAGAATGATGATTTGATGCGATCGGTCTGGGGGGATGATTACGCGATCGCCTGCTGTGTGTCTGCGATGCGAATTGGCAAGCAAATGCAGTTCTTTGGGGCGCGGGTAAACCTGGCAAAAACCTTGCTGTATGCGATTAACGGTGGCAAGGATGAGAAGTCTGGTGAACAAGTTGCACCAGCGTATGCTCCTGTAGTTGGTGATCAACTTAACTACGATGATGTCATCGCTAAACTCCAACAAATGATGGCATGGTTAGCAAAAACCTATGTCAATACCCTGAATGTGATCCACTATATGCACGATAAATACTGCTATGAGCGGATCGAGATGGCATTGCACGATCGCGATATTCTGCGAACGATGGCCTGTGGCATTGCCGGATTGTCAGTGGTTACTGATGCGCTATCCGCGATTAAATATGCCCAAGTTGACGTAATTCGGAATGAAGCGGGATTAGCCACGGATTACGCCATTACGGGTGACTTTCCCAAGTACGGCAATAATGACGATCGTGTGGATCAAATTGCCGTCTGGTTAGTCGAAACCTTCATGAACGAAATTCGCAAACATAAAACCTACCGGGATGCCGTACCGACTCAATCGGTGCTGACGATTACCTCCAATGTAGTCTACGGCAAAAAGACAGGTAGCACTCCCGATGGGCGCAAAGCAGGCGAACCATTCGCTCCCGGTGCTAACCCCATGCATGGGCGAGACTTAAAAGGCGCGATCGCCTCATTGGCTTCTGTTGCCAAATTGCCCTACCACCATGCCCAGGATGGCATTTCTAACACCTTCTCGGTCGTACCTGGTGCCTTAGGTCGAACCGATGCCGATCGACATAATAACTTAGTCAGTTTACTGGACGGCTACTTCCGAGATGGTGGCTTCCATTTGAATGTGAATGTCTTGAACCGCGACATGCTGATGGATGCCATGGAACATCCTGAACTCTATCCCCAGCTAACCATTCGAGTCTCAGGCTATGCCGTCAATTTCATCAAACTGACTCGCGAACAACAGTTAGATGTGATTAAACGCACCTTCCACGATCGCTTCTAACGCCCAGAGTTTATCGGTTGAATTGGGGTAGTTCTCCGTAATTAATCGGGTGGGGGTAATCCTCACCCTTTTTTCAACGTCACCCGTGTCAATGATTAGCCGGTAATTTCAGAGGCAGCCGAATGATGAATGTACTGCCCTGTCCTAACTCACTCTGAACTTTGATATCACCATGATGAGACTGCGCGATCGCTTTAGCAATTGCCAATCCTAAGCCAGTTCCTCCAGTATTACGGGAGCGATCGCTTGTTACCCGATAAAATCGATCGAAAATGTGGGCTTGATCGGTCAGGGCAATCCCAATCCCAGTATCTTGAACTTGGACAATTCCATTCGCCTCATGCTGTTCCAACCGCACAGTTACCTCACCCTCACTGGGGGTGTAGTGGATCGCATTCGTGACTAAATTGGCAAATAAGCGGTAGAGTTGTTCCTCATTTCCCCATACCACAACTGGATGATCTACTCGTACATCGGTGCGTAGTTTGACCTGTGCCGCCACCGCTAAGGGAAAAAATTCTTCTAATACATCACTAATCAAATCATTCAGACAACAAGCATTGTGGTGAATAGCCAACATCTGTAAATCTAAACGAGATAGCAACAGTAAATCCTGTACCAACTGCGATAAGCAATTATTTTGACGATGAACGGTTTTGAGAGTAGCACAGGCTTGTTCCAGAGTTAGCTGCTGATTGCGTAAACTAGCTTCCACGGTGGCTCGAATTGCCGCCAGGGGAGTGCGGAGTTCATGAGCCACATCAGCGCTAAACTGCTGCACTTGTTGGTAAGACTGATAAACTGGTCGCATTGCCAATCCTGCCATCCACCAGGCAGATCCAGCAATCAGGACAACCGCCACGGGTAATCCGAGCAGAAAAATTAGCCGCAATCTCAAAATAAACCAATCAAAATCCTCCAGGGATCTACCTAACTGGAGATATCCCCACCTCTCAGCCTCCGGAGTGATTAAGAGCAGAGAAACTTGGCGATACCGAAAGGTTGCGTTTGGAGTTAAAATCTGCCATATTCTTCTTGCTGAACAATCGTAAGAACAGTGCAGCAGGCTAGTATCGATCGACAATGGCTGATTTGGGCGCTCCTGAGTGAGAGCGGTGGCTGGCTCAGGTAATGCTCCTAGAGTCGCCACGACCCGTCCCGATCGATCTAAAAACCGCGCGTAGTATCCTTCGCTATGCAGTGTTCCCCGGTTTCGCGAGCCTGGGGATTGAGCCTGCTGCATACAGGGTTCACCCGCTAAGCAAACTCCCGGCAGCAGACTGTGAACCGTCGGAGCAATTTGACCCGGCTGCTTTAAATAGGGTGACAGCCCATCATGTAAGGTTCCAGCGATCGATTCTAACTGGGTATCAATCACCTGCCAACGGATGTAGCTCACTACTTCATAGACAATCAATCCACTGACACTCAGGAGTAGCCCAATGGCACCCGCGTACCAACAGGCTAACCGGAGACGGGTTTTCTGAAACAGGCTGTCATACTGCATTGTTCGCGTTGAACCGATAGCCTAAACCATAGAGAGTTTCGATTAAATTGTCATATCCCTGTTCTGCAAGTTTACGTCGCAGGAGCCGCACCTGGGCTGCCACCACATTACTCATGGGTTCAGCTTGCATCTCCCAGAGCTGATGCATAATTTGCGATCGGTTCAGAATTTGATTGGGATGTTGCATGAAATATTCTAAAAGCTGAAACTCCTTTGCACTTAAGACAATCTGCTGCTGACCTGATGGAGCATGGCAGATCAGGGAGGAAGTGGCATAATCTAAAGTCAATCCCCCGATCTGAAGCTGACGCGATTGGAATTGCGGCGATCGGCGTAACAAGGCGCGAATCCGGGCAAGCAGCTCTTCCATGCCAAACGGTTTAATTAAATAATCATCAGCTCCAGCATCTAAGCCTGCTACTTTGTCTGCCATTTGGTCTTTAGCTGTAAGCATCAGAATCGGTAAGGGATTGCCCTGCCCTCGCAATCGTCGGCATAATTCAATGCCCGACAGCCCAGGCACCATCCAATCAATCACCGCCAATTTGTATTGAACCAAGGGTTCATTCAGGTATTCCCAGGCTTCTGCCCCATCCTGCACCCAATCCACCACATAGCGTTCCTGATGTAACACTTGATGAACAGCTTCCCCTAAATCAGGTTCATCTTCCACAAAAAGGATGCGCATACGATCGATGAGTTGAAAGCAATCTACACATAGGTCGAGTCTGACTTTCTTGCATATTTAAGTCCCCTTTCTACGATGCCACAGGCTATATTCGGGGGACTTTGAATACCGAGTTCCTCCCAGAATTGGGGGGCTAGGGGGGTAAAATCTAGAGTTTTTGAGGTAATTGAGGAGATGCGGATACACGGTAGTTTCATGAGATAGAAGACATCGGGTAAACGTTGCTTTGCCATTGCTCGGCAAGCTCCTTCACATAGGGTTCCCGAAGAATTCCTTCAAAATCCCCCGCATTTTCATACACCTTAACGCCTAAGGTTGAGCGCTGACCCCACCCAAGGAGCGCATCAAGTGAATCGCAGGCATCACTGGATTCACCCAGGATAGTTTCCCGAGACTTAAACAGTAAGAGTTTACCCTGGAATTGGCGTTTGGGCTTGTAGGCAGCCGATGCCATCTGACAAACCGATAGTACAGTCATGGTCTGAGTAAATTGGGGGGGATGATTTAATTTAGCCACACTGTATCGATAAAGCAACATCCTGAACTGCGCTTTCAAATTCCACCACAGGAGTTTGAGCGGGTTATGGTGGTAGCGTACTTGCTCCCATCGCTTTTTCTCAGTTGTATCGATCGCATTAATCAATGCCACAGACGGAACTGCCACCCCCTGTCGTTGCAGTTGTAACGCCATTTCAACCGCAATCACCCCCCCGACACAAAAGCCACCGAGCCAGTACGGGCCCTCCGGTTGAATCGCCCGCATTTGCTCAATGTAATAAGCCGCCATTTCCGGGATCTGCGTATGGACGATCGGGTAGCCATTTCGACTATAGGGCTTAATGGCATAGACAGTCGTGGTCGGTTGTAGCCGTTGAGCTAAGTTGCGATATAGCAAAACATCGCCACCACCGGGATGAATCAAGAATAGCGGCGGAGTCACACCCTCCGAGCGGTTTAATTTAATCACACCGTTAACCTGACCCGTTTTAGCCGCCGCGCTGGAATCAGCATCAATTAACCGGGCTAATTCTTCAATCGTTGGAGCCTCTAAAAGACTGGTTAATGGCAGACGTTTACCAAAATATTGTTCAATTTGAGCAAACAGTTCCACTGCCTGTAGGGAAGTCCCTCCCAGATCGAAATAATTGTCTATCAGACCAATGGGATGAATGCCCAGCAATTCGCTCCATAGAGCACTGAGGTCATTTTCGGTAGATGTCCGGGGAAACACAAAGGGCTTATCTACCGAGAGTTTGGCGGCTCGTCGTTGCCCCTGAATCGCTGCCAGAATAGCTTGGGGGGCAGAAAGTTCGATCGCAATCCGACCCAATACTTGCGATTTGCTGATTTGGGAGGTGGGGAGGCTGGGTTTTACTGAAGCTTGCGGCTCCCGATCTGTATCCACGGCGGGTGGCATTGCGCCTAATTGCGCGGTAGTAGTCAATGCTTGCGGAACAGGTAGCTGGAAACAATACCCATTGCCATTCGCTTGTTGGTACTCCCCAGCGATCGCTGCCAGGAAGCTAAGGGCAGGCTGGTTTTTCGCAGTGGGAACATAGGTTAAATCAATTTGATTCAGCGCATAGGCGGCGGCATATTTAGCGAGATAACGAATCATTTGGTGTTCTACCCCTCGCCCCAGCACTCGACAACTGAGCAAGAACGTGTCCAAATGGACAGCATTTGCTGTGCTAGAAAACAGCATCACCCCCACCAGCCCATAATCCCCAAAGCGATCGCGCACTGTGACGGCGCGGCACTCCATTCCCGCCTGCATTAACTGCTGAATCTCTGCTTCAGTGCGGCGAATCGTGGTGAAATTGAACTGATTGGTGCGTTGTGTCAGTTGAGCGACCCTAACAAGTTGGCTGGCAGTTGGTTCAGCAATCTCAATGGTCATTTCCAGTCCACTGAGAAAGTCTTCCAGCGTTAAGGCTTGTTGTTGCCAGCGCTGACGTTCTAAATTCTGCTGATACAGCGCTGTGCGTTGAGCATCCACTTCCGTAGTTTGTAAATGGTCAAACGCCCAAATGTGGTTTAAAAACTGGGACATATCCCCATCGATCGGTAACTGGAGGGTTAATACCTCTGGACAATTCGCCCCCACTTCAGCACATTCAACGGGATTGTCATCAATAAAAATAAAGCTCTCTAAGCCCAGATTTAATTCCGCCGCTAACGATTTGATATTTTCCGATTTAGGTAGCCAATTGATCCGCCACGCCACCAAATGCTCCAGTTTTAATGGCATATCTTGCCGTTGCTCAAACACCTGCATGACATCGACTTCATTGTTCTTGCTACAGAGGCACAAAAGCATTCCCGCCTGTTGCTGTGCCACCATGAAGTTTTGAACGACCTGCCATTGAGCTGAAACATCAAGTCCGTGAACACCATCTTCCCCCACCACGCCTTGCCAGAGGGTGTGATCACAGTCCAGCACAATCACCTTATGCGGTGGAGTTTTGAGGGCATAAATTTTGCGAGCGATCGCGGTTCCCAGGGCAGTGAAGAATTCAGGGGTGAAGGGAATATGTCCCAGGCGATCGCGCTGCGGATCGTCATACTCGGCAACTGGATATAACGCCTGCACCGCCGCAAACGAAAGTAGATGTAAGCCCTTGAGATCCCTTAAACGATCGACTAGCCACGCTTCTGTCTGCTGCAACAGAACCGCCAACTCAGACCCCGGTGGCAGGCTGGCAGACGCGGGACAGAGACAGAGAATATACGGGGTGCTGGAGGCACTGACGGCTGCCTGCAACGCAGCGACCAGGTCGTGAGCCTGCCGTTTGAGCATTGCCGCCAAGTCACTGAATGGCTCATCTGGTTGAGTAAATCGGCACCAATCGGCTACGCGCAAGCAGATGATATTGACTCCATGGCGATTACTAGCCAGCAAACTGGAGGGCGCTAGTAGTTGTTGAAAAATTTGATTATAAGGAGCAAAGGCGATCGTGGCTGGCATCGCCAGTTCCTGCATCCAAAAGGATAGGGTATCTGCAATTGGCTCCGCCGTGAAGGTCGCTGCGATCGCCAGATGCATCTGCTCATCGGTCTGGTTCTGGGATGAAATCAGAGTCGCCGCTTGCATAGTCATTGTTCCCTGGAAGCTCAACAGTTCTTATCTATCTACCTTCGCAGAGAAAAATGAATTCAAGATGAAAGAGCAAGGCAATAAACTTTCAATATTTTCTTCTGACGTGTAAAAAATATCACTGAACAAGGGCATACTAACTAATCTACCTCTAGACCTCTAGTAGTTCGTATCCATGCTTGACGGGCAACCTAAGTCCAGCAACTCAATGATGGCGTGAATTTTGAGGGTCTTCGATCCATCAAAATTTTCTTGACAGCACATTAGTGCCTTACAACTTTCAGTGATCAGTCACTTCTCGCTTTTCCCATGCAAAAATCGATCGATAACCGCGCAAAAATTCGTAGCCAAAAGTATCGCAGCACTCTGGCGGATCAACTGCACTACAGGTTTGACAACTTCATGGCTAGAGGCACCGTCGCCCTGGTCAGTGGATTGGCTTTAATCTCGTTCGCATTTATTTTTCTGATGTCCGTTTTGGTGAGTTTGTTCGGAGTTGCACCCGAAGGGAGCGATCGCATGGATCTGCCAGAGTCCCTATGGAGTGTGTTAATGCGGACATTAGACTCCGGTACGGTCGGCGGTGACACAGGTTGGGTATTTCGCTTGACCATGCTATTTGTCACCTTTGGTGGCATTTTTGTGGTCAGTACCCTGATTGGTCTGCTCAGTAACGGAATTAATACCAAGCTAGAAGACCTCCGCCAAGGGCGTTCCCGCGTCATTGAAACCGATCACATCGTGATTCTGGGTTGGTCACTCCAGATCTTTACGCTCATTTCTGAGCTGGCATTAGCCAATGCTAACCGCCCCAATGCCTGCATTGTCATCCTCAGTGAACAGGATAAGGTGCAGATGGAAACTGAACTGTACAATACGCTGGGGAAACTACCACGCATCCGGTTAGTCTGCCGCACAGGCAGCCCTAGTAGTATGGTTGACCTGGGCATGGTCAGTATTCAAACGGCACGATCGATCATCATCCTCAATCCTATTCACGACCAAGCCGATACACAGTTGGTCAAAACCCTATTAGCCATCACCAATATTCCGCGATCGCACTCGCACCCATATCATATTGTGGCTCAAGTCCAAACGCCTAAGACGCTGGATGTGATTCGGCTCATTGGGCACAACGAGGTTGAACCCTTGCTCAGCAATGATCTGATCTCACGAATTGTGGTGCAAACCTGTCGGCAGTCCGGCTTGTCCATTGTTTACATGGATTTACTCAATTTTAGTGGGGATGAAATCTACTTCAAAGCTGAACCTGCCCTCCAAGGAAAAACCTACGGTCAAGCGTTGCTATCCTACAGAGACTCGACCGTAATTGGCATACAATACGCGAATGGCGCAATTCAACTGAACCCACCTAGCGATACACCGATAGAGGCGGGCGGACACCTGATTGTGATTAGTAAAGATGACGATACCATTCACCTGGCGAAGCATAGTCCTCCACCGATTGATCAGCAGGCGGTTCAACTGGCAGAACCAGCAGCCGTCCAAGCAGAACATACCTTAATCCTGGGGTGGAACGATCGGGTCGGTACTATCATTCAACAACTTGATCACTATGTTGCCCCTGGTTCCACCGTTGTCGTGATGGCCGAGTTCCCTGCGGCTGAGGTTGATTTATCGGAAGAAACACTGCAACTCCAGAGACAAACGGTACGCTACCAACAGGGCAATCCTACCGATCGTGCTGTGCTAGAACGCCTGAATTTAACGGCATACGAGCATGTAGTCGTTCTGTGTAATCCCACTTTAGATCCAGAACACGCCGATGCCCAAACCCTAGTTACCCTGCTACATTTACGGGATATTTCCGATCGCCATCAGCATGATTTTCAAATTGTCACTGAAATTCTAGATGTGCGTAATCAAGCCCTAGCTCAAGTTGCGCGTCCCGATGATTTTGTGATTAGCGAACAAATTGTTAGTTTAATGCTGGCACAGGTATCTGAGCAGAAGCAGATCAATGCAGTTTTGGCTGATCTATTCAATGCCGAAGGATCAGAAATCTATCTCAAACCCGTTACTAATTATGTTACCGTTGATTACCCAGTCAATTTTTATACGGTGGTAGAAGCAGGGAGACAACGAGGAGAATCCGCGATCGGCTATCGGTGTCAGGCTGATACCAATAATATGGCTAAAGACTACGGCATTGTCATTAACCCAGCCAAAGACCAGTTGATTGAATTTAAACCTGAGGATGTAATTATTGTGTTAGCTTTCAGCTAACACATGTTGGCTACTTCATGGCTGCTCCTGCATAACCGATCGCACATTTACCAGCCAGCCTTAATTTAGCTGTCCCAACTTTTATGACCTTCTGCGATCGCTCTCCTATCAGATTCGAGAACGATCGCAGCAGCATAGGTACACTACGCGGTTCTGAGAAAATCTTCTAGCGCTTCTGAACCACCAATATGCTTACCATCAATAAACACTTGAGGTACGGTAGCTGCCCCTGCCACCGCCCGCAGCGATCGCGTTGTCACCTTATCGCCTAACACAATCTCTTCGTACTTCAGACCCCGCTCGCTCAACATCTCCTTCGCCCGCGCACAAAACGGACAACCCACTTTAGTGAATAGCGAAATACAGGTGGGTTTAACAGCTTGAGGATTGATGTACTTCAACATCGTTTCGGCATCCGATACTTTGAACGGATCACCCGGTTCTTCCGGTTCAATAAACATCTTCTCAATTACGCCATCCTTCACCAGCATGGAATAACGCCACGATCGCTTACCAAACCCTAAATCTTGCTTGTCTACTAGCAACCCCATGCCATCCGTGAACTCCCCATTACCATCGGGAATCATCGTAATATTGTCGGCGTGTTGATCCTTCGCCCATTCATTCATCACGAAGGTATCATTGACGGAAATACACACGATGTCATCTACGCCATTCGCTTTAAAGGCAGGGGCTAAATCGTTGTAACCTGGCACATGGGTCGAAGAACAGGTAGGTGTGAAGGCTCCTGGTAGCGAAAAGACGACCACCGTTTTCCCGGCGAATAAATCATTGGTCGTGATATTGACCCATTGATTATTCTTACGAGTCCGAAACGTCACATTAGGAACTCGCTGTCCTTCACGGTTTGGCAACATGTTTAACTCCTGGCAAATGAATCAACCATTAAAGCGTACTCATAATGAGTATGACTTGTCAAGTAGCGCCAGAGAGATTAATGAATGGATATTCTACAGAGCAAAGCCCCTGAACTGAGAGCCTGAACTGTTACCAGCCAGGATTAGCTCAAAGGCTTAATTCATCCGATCGATGTTCCGGCAAGAGGAGCCAACGCCGTTAGCCTTTAATGCAAAGCACCTGCTTCAACGTAGCCACCACTTCCACCAGATCAGCCTGATTCGCCATCACCTGCTCGATCGGCTTATATGCCGCCGGAATTTCATCCAATACACCCGGATCTTTGCGGCACTCGACTCCCGAGGTCTGCTGAATCAGATCATCCAGCGTAAAGTTCAGCTTGGCTTTGCTGCGAGACATACTCCGTCCTGCGCCATGGGAACAGGAACAGTAGCTTTCGTGATTGCCTTTGCCTTTGACAATAAAGGATTTCGCCCCCATCGAACCGGGAATAATCCCGTAGTCATCGGTCTGCGCCCGCACTGCGCCCTTCCGGGTGACATACACGGATTCACCAAAGTGAACTTCCTTTTCGGCATAGTTGTGGTGGCAGTTGACCGACAACAGCGGCTTAGACGGCTTACCCCCCGCCAGATGTTGATCGACAATCCGCTTGACGCGAGCCATCATCACTTCGCGGTTCACCCGCGCATAGTTCTGTGCCCACTGCAAATCGCGCCAGTAGGCATCGAACTCGGGAGTCCCTGCCACAAAGTAAGCCAGGTCAGGATCGGGCAAGCGATCGCCAGCCAGTTTTGCCAGATGTTTGCCAGTATTGATGTGACATTGAGCTAACTTGTTGCCGATATTCCGGGAACCGGAGTGCAGCATAATCCAGACCTGGTTTTCCGTATCCAGACACAGTTCAATAAAGTGGTTGCCACCGCCTAAGGAACCCATCTGGCGCATGGCTTTGCCCTGTAAGTCTTTGACTCCAGCATGTAACTCCTGAAACTGGCTCCAGCCCTGCCAGTTCGACACGGTTTTATCCGCCTCTTTATTTTCATCAAACCCCACCGGAATCGCCGCTTCAATTTCCTTGCGGATTTGCTTCAGCTTGCCATCCAGTTGCTCCGCCACAAAGGGCGTTTTAATCGCACACATACCACAGCCAATATCCACACCGACGGCGGCAGGCATCAGGGCATCTTTGGTGGCAATCACGGAACCCACTAACGCTCCCTTGCCTAAATGCACATCGGGCATTAACGCCACATGCTTAAACACAAAGGGTAGCGAGGCAACATTCTTTGCCATTTTGATTTCTTCATGCCCCAATTCGTGATTTGCCCAGGACAAAATTGGGGTAGGAGTTGTCAGTTTAAGAGATTCGTAAGGCATAATCGTTGCCTCTTCCACCAGAAACAATTCATCACGTAAAACCAGGGTAGCCAGACCGCGATCGCGATCGTCGGCTACGTTCAGTCGTAACTATTACATTGTAATACATCATACTACAGGCTCAAACTGCTGATTCCGGACTGAGGGAAATCTGCAATTGAGGTTCCGTTTCCCCCATCCTGAGCGCGTTACAGGACTGGCACAACTCATTTTCTCCCCCTCTTAAAGTTAGCAGTTAATTCTTCCGGGGTACTCTACAACTGGATGGTTGCCTGCTTTTGTCCCTCAGCCTTAATTCATCACGGTTTGTCCTGTCCGATCCCTTTAACAATTCTCTGGCTTGATTAGCCGCCGCCTCAACAGGCTGTTGTGTGGTGGTTTTCTTTACCATAATGTGAACAGGTTCCTATGCGTTTAAAGTCGCAGCTTGTCAATGTTTTGCTCGCGATCGTGACCCTAGCGATCGCCATGAGTTGCAGTTCATCGCCATCCCCACCCGCCAACTCTGACACCGCCACCAGCAATCTCAAAGTTGCGATGATCACCACCGGGCATAAGGATGACGGCAGTTGGAGTCAAGCAGGGTACGAAGGACTCAAGCTGATTGAGAAAGAATTTAACGCCAAAATCGATTTTTCGGGACCCGTTCCCGACGGAGCCGGAGAAGCACCTCTGCGGCAATATGCTAAGGCAGGCTATGACCTGATCATTGCCCAGAGCGGTGGTTACATTGAGTCTGCCGAAAAAGTTTCCAGCGAATTTCCCCGCACCAAATTTGCCCTGGTTACGACCTATGCGGGTAACAACCATAATCTGGGAGCAGTTGCCTTCCGCTCAGGCGAAGCTGGCTACCTGAGTGGAGTTTTAGCAGCAATGAAAACCAAAACCAACAAAGTTGCCTACATTGTTGGTTTTGACTATCCGGTTTACAAAGAAGAAGCCGCCCTATTTCGCAAAGGAGCCAAAGCCATCAACCCCAACATTGAAGTAGCGACTGAATTCCTGCAAAGTTGGACAGATGGCAAAAAAGGGGGGGAAATCACCCTGGCATTGGCGGATCAGGGCTATGACAGCTTTGCGATCAATGCAGATGAAGCAGGCATCGTAGCGCTCAAAGCCATCACCCAACGATCGGGGATTCACGTCATTGGTTGGACAACTGATCAATATGAATTAGCGCCCAATCACGTAATTACCAGCGTTTTACAGGATATTCCCAAACTGATTTTGAGTGCGGCTGACCTGATGCAACAGGGGCAATGGGAAGGCAAACTCTACAAATTTGGGTTTAAGGAAGGCATTTACAACCTGGCTCCCTTCCGAGGATCGCTGACTGCCGCCGAAGAAGCCGAGTTTACAACGATCAAAAACAAGGTAATCACCGGTGAAATTGATATTTCTGTCCCCCAAAGCTAATTTTGTTGTCTAAGGTGGCAGCCAACCGCAGCATGAAACTATCTGTTGAATCGCTGGTACAAAACCCTCTACCCATTAACTCCTGGCAACGTCTGACCTCCCTTGCCAATCAGATGCGGTTGGGTCTATTAGCGATGGTGGTACTCAGTGTTTTGCCCCTGAGTATGACCCTGATTTACTGGAGTTCGCGCAATCACTTTGAGAAAACGATTCAGTTGCAGGAAGAGCGCAGCAAAGTTGTTGCAGGTCAAATTACCAATTACCTGAATGATTTGCAGCGTAAGCTCAGTTACCTGGCTCGCGTTAGAGGACTGACCCGCCTGACTCCAACGACGCAACGCAATCTGCTAGAGGGTTTGACCCGGCACAACGATGCCTACGAAATGTTGGCAGTTTTGGATCGCCAAGGCAAGGTCGTTAGCTCAGTCATGCCGTTTCAGAATTCGCCCCTGGGAGACTTTGCCAACTCGGCACTGTTTCAGCGCTCCTTTCGGCAGCAAGAAGAATTTATTGGCGTGGTGGCGATCGATCCACAGACCCAGATACCGTATGTCATGATGGCTGAGCCAATTCGGGATGATGCGGACAAGGTAGATGGAGTGTTAGTAGCACGGATTAACCTGGGTTTTCTGGGCTATGTGGTCTCCCAAACTCGGGTGGGAGAAACGGGCTATACCTATGTCCTGGATGAACGCAACTACCTGATTGCCCACTCTAGCAGGCAGCGTCAGTCCACTCAGTTAGAAAACTTGAGCGATCGCCCCCTGATTCGGTCACTAGAGCAGGCGGTACGCAACAACATAGTTCAGTATCAGGGATTAGCGGGCCAACCTGTATTGGGAGACGTTGCCCCGGTTCGCAATGTCAGCTGGAAGGTCGTGGTCGAATTGCCAACCCAGGAAGCCTATGCGCCCCTTTATCGCATGATCATCATCATGGCTGGGGCAGCGATTGGTCTACTCGGACTGGCGATTGCCACTGGCTGGCTGCTATCTCGGCGATTGACCCTGCCCTTAAGGACGTTGACCGAGACCGCTATTCAACTCAGTCAAGGCAATCTGAAGACCCGAGTGCAACTGCTGGCAAAAAATGAATTGGGGATTTTAGCGCAAACCTTTAACCACATGGCTGAACAGGTAGAAGCATCCATCCTGAGCCTGGAAAATACTAACGTAGAACTGGAACACCGGGTGGCTGAACGAACCGCCGAATTGCAAACCGCCAAGGAAGCTGCCGAAATTGCCAATCGTGCCAAAAGTGAGTTTCTCGCGAACATGAACCACGAGTTACGCACTCCGTTAAATGGGGTTCTGGGTTATGCCCAAATTCTCGAGCGGGATGTGACACTTACTTCCAAGCAGCAGCAAGGCATTCGGATTATTTATCAGTGTGGCTCTCACCTGTTAACGCTGATTAATGACATTCTCGATTTGGCAAAAATCGAAGCTCGGAAGATGGAACTGTATCCCCAGGATTTCCATTTCCCCAACTTTCTATTGGAAACCGTAGAAATGTGTACGATTAAAGCTCAGCAGAAAGGTATCCAGTTTGACTATCTGCTGTCAGAACATTTACCCACCGCTATCCATACAGATGACAAACGGTTGCGGCAGGTATTGTTAAACCTGTTAAGTAATGCGATTAAGTTCACCGATCGCGGGCAAGTCACCTTTCGGGTAGAACCGGTCGATCCGCCCGTTGCCAGCCAATCAGCGAACTTGCCAACAACCTCTCTCAGTCAGCGAATTCGCTTTACAGTTCAGGATACGGGCATTGGCATTCCTCCCGAAAAAATCGAGGTAGTCTTCAGTGCGTTTGAGCAGGCGGGTGGGCGCAATCGTAACGCTGAGGGCACCGGGCTGGGGCTAGCCATTAGTCAACAAATTGTGCAGATCATGGGGAGTGAGATTCAGTTAGAGAGTACGGTAGGTCAGGGAAGTACCTTCTGGTTTGAACTGAACCTGGATCTGGCAAAAGATTGGCAGGATAGCCGCAACAGCGATCGTCAGCCCGTGGTCGTAGGGTATCGCGGTCGCCCTTACACGATTCTGGTCATAGACGATCACCCTGAAAATCGGCTGGTTTTAATCAACATGCTGGAACCACTGGGATTTCGGATGGTGGAAGCGAGCGATGGACAGGCAGGCTATCAACAGGCTTGCCAAAGTCAGCCCGATCTGATCATCACCGATGTCGTGATGCCAGAAATGAACGGGTTGGATATGACCCGCAAGTTACGCTTACATCCAGAGTTTGTCAACACACCAATTATTGCTTCCCCTGCCAGTCTGTCCCATGTTGACCGCCATGAAAGTTTTGAGGCAGGCTGCAACAGCTTTTTCCCAAAACCGATTCAGCTTGATGATCTGCTGATCGAACTGGCAACGTTGCTCGATTTGCAATGGATCTACGACACCGATCCCCAGTTAGAGCCTTCAACTCCCCTGTCAGCCACGCCGCCACCTAAGGGATTAGTTGTGCCTTCAGCCCAGGAACTAACGGCTTTATACAAAGCAGCGAAAGGGGGATTTATTCAGGACATTCAACAGGAGGCGATACGGATTCGAGAGATGACCCCGAACTATAGTGAGTTTGCTCACCAAGTCCTAGATCTAGCACAGGAGTTTGATGACGAAGCCATTCTGCGTTTAATTGCACCGTATATTTCTAAAGAACATGATGGATAATCAACCGAAATCCCCTCAACCAACCATCTTGGTGGTGGATGATACTCCCACCAATATTCAGGTTCTATTCGATGTACTGGATGCTTCTGGCTATCGAGTCGCGATCGCGAAAAGTGGTGAAATTGCCCTGAATCGTTTAGCCATCAATCTGCCGGATTTGATTTTACTGGACATCATGATGCCCGGTATGGATGGGTTTGAAACCTGCCGCCAGATCAAAGCGAATCCGCAGACCTGCGACATCCCGGTGATTTTCATGACGGCTCTCTCTGACACCGTTGATAAAGTGAAGGGGCTAAAACTGGGTGCCGTCGATTATATTACCAAACCAATTCAGCATGAAGAAGTGCTGGCACGCATTAATATTCACCTCCAACTGCGTCAACTCAACCAAACGTTGGAGACTAAAGTGGCTGAGCGTACAGCCGAATTAAGCGATGCTTTAGAAAGCCTCCAGCAGGCACAGTTGCATCTGGTGCAGAGCGAAAAGATGTCATCCCTGGGACAACTGGTTGCTGGGGTTGCCCATGAAATCAATAACCCAATTAACTTTATTTATGGCAACCTGTCTCCCGCCGAAGCCTATACCCAGGATCTGCTCAGTTTAATTCAGTGCTATCAAGCCTATGTGCCCGATCCCCCCGTCCCCGTACAAGAGCGGATGCAAGACATTGATCTGGAGTTTTTGCAGCAGGATATGCCCCGCTTGATGCACTCTATGAAGCTGGGGGCAGATCGAATTCGGCAAATTGTCCTATCTTTGCGGAATTTTTCTCGGATCGATGAATCGGAAGTCAAGGCAGTCGATTTGCATGAAGGGTTAGAGAGCACCCTGTTAATTTTGCAGCATCGCCTCAAAAGCCATGAAGCGGGTGTACCCGAGATTCAGATCATTAAAGACTATGGAACTCTTCCCCTGGTGGAATGCTATGCCAGTCAGTTAAATCAGGTGTTTATCAACATTCTGACCAATGCCATTGATGCACTGGATGACCAACGTTCCATGCATCGAGATCCCGCGATCGCCCACTCCCATCCCCTACCGACTATTCGGATTCAGACGCGATCGCTTAACCCAGAATGGGTCGCTATCCACATTCACGATAATGGACCTGGGATTCCATCTCAGGTGATTCATCAAGTGTTTGATCCCTTCTTTACCACCAAGCCAGTGGGGAAAGGTACAGGTTTAGGCATGTCAATCAGCAGTCAAATTATCAAGGAAAAACATGGCGGCTTAATTGAATGTCACTCTCAACCCGGCAACGGCACTGAATTCATCATTAAAATTCCCATCCAGCCAATTCAACCTCCAGTTCAACCCCGTAAAGTGGTTTCGACCGTTTGACCAATGATGTGATACCAGTAGCTCTACCGTTCAAGTCGCAGCGGCAAGCAGATCAACGATGACGTTCCTAAAAAGTTCCGTTGGTTGGCAGCGACGATCGTTGACTGGCTAACTCTGCCAGGAACACTAAGAATTGTTCAGCGACAAGTTTCCGTCCAGCCTGGTTTAAGTGCCCCATATCTGACGTGTAATTTGGCGCTAAGGAAAAGTAGGGGTTTCCCTCGACTGAAAACGTCTGGCGGGTACCATCGGGCCGCGTCGATTCAATGGCGGCTAAATCAAAAATGGGCGTTTTTCCGGTATATTCTGAACGAATTAAATCATTGAGTTGATTGATTTTAACGTTGTCTGATAGACGAGACGGAGACTTACCTAACAACTGTTTCAGCCAATTTTTGATCGCCATTGTTCCCCCAGGTTCAGCCACCAGTGGCGTAGTTACCTGGACAAATGTAGTCTGAGGAAAGTCTTGAATTAATTTCGCGATCGTGGTTTTGTAGTCTAGAAACAGGTCGTCCACATCTGTATTCGAGTGGATATCCGCCCAACACAATTTAAACAAAGCAATATCAACTGAATCTTTAATTCTTGATTCTATTAAATAGGAGAATGCCTCAATTTTAGCTACAGCACTATTGGAAGATTGATTGGGATGGAATTGGCTACCTAAATAGAAATGAATTAGCCCCGAACGATTCACCGTCCAGGGAGTATCACTAGCAATTATATCCAGCGTAATCTCAGGGTGTTGGTTCTGAAGTTCCTGAATACCAGCAACAATATTGCCTCCCACCGACGCATGACCAAATAAGATGCGTTGTTGCGCCAGCTTTTGCCAATAATCTGAAGATACCCGATCGATGCCAGGAGATGCAGGAAATGGGGAGTACATAAGTCTACTGCCAAACACTAAAGTCGCTGACAGAACAGCTAAAAATAGAACTATCAGAACCAACCGCCGCTTCATGCGTCCAGCGAAATGGTATGCATCCGCAGATAAGCCGTGGTGCGTTGTTTGCGAATAATATCATTCACCACCCGTTCTACCTGAGCCACAGTCAGATCTAATCCCTGGGCAATGTCTTGATTCGATACCCCCTGCTCGTAACCGTACCAGATCGTATCCAGAATCTCGAAGGGCAACCGGAAGAAAAACTCTTCCTGGGTACTGCCACCGGGATAGGTATCTGAAGTCGGAGTCCGGCGTTGAATTTCCTCCGGGACACCGAGATGTCGAGCCAACTGATACACCTGAGTTTTGAACAAATGCCCGATCGGGCTAATGTCTGTCCCCCCATCCCCATGTTTGACAAAGAAGCCTAACAGATGTTCGTTTTTGTTGGGAGTGCCAATCACCGCGTAGTTGCGCAACTCGGCATGGTAATAGAGCATTGCCATCCGCGATCGTTGCTTGAAGTTAGAGGCAGCAACAATTTGGTAATACTCACTCGGCGGCAAGCGTTTGGTAAACGATTCCCCAGTTGGGCTGGTCACAGTCAGGTAAAAAATATTCAGGGTTTCTTGCTCCAGTAGATTACCGGGCAACGCAATCTTTGCCCCCCAACCTGCGCCAAAGTCAGGAAATAGGCGTTGAATCGCTTCATTCCGACGACGATAGCAACCAAAGCCTTCTAATGCGCCTGAAATGTCTTCTTTAATCACCGTTTGTAAGCCATAGTGATCGGCTAACAGTTGCGCCAGCATTTCACTGTCAGGACTGGATTCCCCCTCCGGCAACATGAGCGCTACTACCCGCTCTGCTCCAAAGGCTCGCACACACAACGCCAACACCACCGAAGAATCAATGCCGCCACTGATCCCCAGTACCACACCTTGACGATGTAGTGTTTGATGGACTCCTTGCCGCAACCCTTCCACTAAACGATTTGTTTCTTGCTCCACATCCAGGTCTAACGCATGGCGACCAAAGGTAGCAGACGACTCGATGACAACATGACTCATACAGTTACTTCCTCTTTGACAAATCCATTGATCACTTTGACGCGATCGTTCGCGGTTAAGGTCGATCGTCGCGCTTCAAACGTTTTGATAAATTGGTGATGGGTTAACTGGGCGGATAACACCCCGGCTACCGCCATATCGTCTACTTCACTCAGTTGTAAACCGCTCTGAACCTTACGCCGCAATTGCGCTACCGCTAAGGGATTGAATAATCCTGAGTCTTGCAAGGCGCTTTCAGACAGCAGTTCCATGACATAATCGGGAGTTTGACTATGGAAGAAACTGCGGTGAATTGGAGCGCGATAGGGACGCTTCCGCCGTTGCCAAATATCCGCCGGTAGCAACTTGCTAGCTAATTGCCGCAACAACCATTTTTCATTCAGTCCCTTCAACTTCAAATGACTGGGTAGCCGATTACAGAATTCCACCACACGGCAATCCAGGAAGGGAAATCGTCCTTCTACCGAGTTTGCCATTGCCACGCGATCGCCCTGGGAACAGAGCAGATACGGCGACAAAAAGGTGGTGATTTCCAGGTATTGGGCTTTGGCTAACGGCGACCACTGATGAAAGCGATCGGGAATTGGCACTGCACTTTCAGCGATTTCAGTTACAGATGACGCTGGTTGGTGTTGTAATAATCGCTGTAGACGCGCTCCATTCGACCACCGCAATAGGTGTGAATAGAATGGCAGATCGGTTTCCGTCAATTGTTTTTTGAAGAAGCTGGTCAGAAAGGCTTCGTTGTTACCCAGTCGCGAGATTTCAGGATACAGCCGTCGTAACAGCGAGGGTCGCCAGGTGGAATCCGGTTGTTTTGCCCAGAAGCGCCGAATCACCATCTCCTTAAAAATATCATAGCCACCCAAAAATTCATCAGCACCTTCTCCGGTAATCACCACTTTCAGGTGATGGTCATGCACTAATTTTGACAACAGAAACATCGGAGCCGGAGCCGTCCGCAACATGGGCGTTTCCGTATGCCAGATCACCTCCGGGAAAACCGTACCAATATCGGCATGGGTGCAATACACGACCTGATGATCGGTACCCAAAATTCCTGCCATCCGGCGTTGAAATTCGCTTTCATCAAAATCTGGATCGGAGAAGGCGATCGAAAAGGTATCGAGCGAATTTTGGGTATATTGCCGAATGATTGCCGTAGTCGTAGATGAGTCTAAACCACCACTAAGATAGGCTCCCACCGGCACATCAGCGCGTAACCGTACTAGTGTCGCATCAATCAACAACTGCTCAAATTCCTCCAGGTAATCCTGGGGAGAACGAGTTGAATGAGTGTCGGTGGTAAAGTCGAGTTCCCAGTACGGCTCGATCGTCAATTTACCTCGTTGGGCGATCAAATAATGTCCCGGTGGCAGGGTAAAAATATCTTTGAAAATGGTGTTGGGAATCTGAGGACTCCAAAAGGTAAACACCTGGGACAATGAGGTGGGATCAATCTCTGCTGAGACTGCCGGATTTGCCAGGATCGTCTTGACTTCCGAACCGAAGATCAACTGTCTATTCTGGACGGTATAGAACAACGGTCGGACTCCCAAACGATCGCGGGCCATGAATAACCGTTGATGGCGGGTATCCCAAATGGCGATCGCAAACTGCCCATTGAGGAAATTCAAACAATCGACTCCGTATTCCTCATACAGATGCAGAATTACCTCGGTATCACAGTTGGTTTTAAACCGATGTCCTCGTTGCTCTAAGTCAGGACGTAATTCTTGATAATTAAAAATTTCACCATTGAAGACAATCCACAGTGTGCCATCTTCATTACTAATCGGTTGCTGACCACCACTTAAGTCAATAATGCTGAGTCGCGCATTGCCCAGGTTGACCCACTCATCCCGATAGATGCCAAACTCATCCGGCCCCCGATGCCGAATCATGCCTAGCATTTGCCGCATCACCAATTCAGGTACAGGTTGCGGCTCATGTAAATTCAAAACACCAACAATGCCGCACATGGGCAACTCCTTGATAGTTATACCGATTTAGGCAGGTTTTATGACTGCAACTCCAACTTGTTAATCTTGCCGTTAGCACTCTTCGGTAACTCTGCCCGTAGCTCCACAAAACGCGGCACCATGAAGTCTTCTAGATGAGCGCGACAATGGCGTAATATATCCACCTCAGTTAACTCTGAACCTGGTTCCAGTACCACAAATGCCTTCACTGCCTGCCCTAGGCGATCGTCGGGCACTCCAATCACTGCCGCTTCCTGCACTCCGGCAAGGGTATAGAGGGCGTTCTCCACTTCCTTCGGTGGCACTTTTTCGCCGCGACTTTTGATCACATCATCTTTACGGGCGACGAAATAGAAGAAGCCAGCTTCATCGGTGCGGAACAAATCCCCGGTGTAGCACAATTGCTCACCTGGTAATGTTCCCGATCGAAACCGAGCCGCCGTTTTCTCTGGAGCATTCCAGTAGCCACGCATCACATGCCGACCCCGCACCACCAATTCACCTACCTGTCCGGCCTGTAACCGTTGTCCCGCGTCATCCTCTACCCAGGCTTCCGTCCCAGGAATCGGAATTCCCACGGAACCCGGACGATGATCTAATTGGTCGGGAGGTAAGTAGAGCGTTCGTTTCGTCTCTGTCAGACCATACATGGAAAACAGCGTCGTCCAGGGAAATTTGTCCCGGATGGCGGCAATATGGGAGGGGGGTAAGGCAGCGGCGGTATTGGTTAAATAGCGTAGGCTAGAAAGGTCATAGCCACTCAGATCCATCGTCAGCAACACTGTGAAGATGGTTGGAACGCCCGGAAATCCCGTCACTCGTTCCTCCTCTATTCGTTTGAGAATCACGGCGGGATAGGTAAACCCTTTTTCCAGTACGAGTGTGCCCCCAAACTTGAACACCATCAACAACTGGTATAGTCCGTAATCAAACGATAACGGCAATAAACCAATCACAATATCGGACTCGACATTGCCCAAATATTGAATGATCGAACTGGCGGCAAATACCACATTACTGTGATCCGACATCACGCCTTTCGGTTCTCCAGTGCTGCCAGAGGTATAAATCAGGCAAGCCAGATCCACATCAATGTTGACGTGGGCAGGACGAGTTTCGGCATAGTCAGCTTGGATGGCGTTATAGCTCAGAAAGCGATCGCGATCTTCCACCGCCATCGGCGAAGCCAACACCACCGTCTTTAACGATGGCACTGTTTCTATCAACTGCTGCACCAATTCCAGTTGCCGTCCACTCGTGATCAGAACACGGGCAGCACAATTGTTCAAAATGTAGGCACACTTGTCAGATTTCGTCGTGTGGTTAATCGGCACAAACACACCGCCCGCTTTCAGGACGGCAAAAATCCCGATCGCCAGTTCCACACTATTCGGTAAATACAAGGCAACGCGATCGCCCCGTTGTAATCCCTGACTCCGTAGGGCATTTGCCAAGCGATTCGCCTGGGCTTCAACATCGGCATAGGTCAACCGTTGCCCATCACACACTAGAGCCACCTGATCGGGTAAGCGATCGGCGCTATGTTCCAGAAATTGCTGTACTAACATAGGATGACTTCCTGTAGTTCGCCCAGGATCGCGAATAAGAAACTCAGGCGGCAACCTGTTGCTTACTTTGCACAAATGAAGTGAGTTGTTGAATCGAATCAAAATTATCGGGAACGATTTCGTGGTCGGCAACCTGAATGCCAAATTGCTGCTCTAAGAACAACACCAGTTCAATCACATTCATGGAGTCGATCACCCCATTTTCTAAAAATGAATCGGTGTCTTGATAGGGATATTGCTTGGTAAATAAAATCGTTTCGGCAATTTGTTTGCGTAAAATTTCGTCAACTTGCATTGGTTAAAGCTCCTGATAATTGTGGTGCGACGTTAATTTCATGCCTAGTTACGCTGAATGGAAGCTGAGGATGAGGCAAACACCTGGCTCCAAGACGTTTCATATCCCTCGATTAGTTAGCGTCATCTGCTAATCGGAGAGTAATGTCTGCTAAATACGTGCAAAAACCATTGTTGCCAGCCGCCTCAGTTCCAAGCTGGAACAACTTACCTAGTGAGGCAGCATGATCAACAGTGAATCCGCCCAACTATTGAAAACAATCAAGTCCTACTTACGCAACACACCTGTTTCAAGGCCCATCCAGAAACAGTCGCGATCGTAATCAGAGTTGGAACTATGAAACCGTGTTCAAGACACCCGAAATTGATTTTTCTACCCACCATTGTTTTCCAGGTTGCCATTTTTCGCAATCGTAAAATAAAACTTTCATCATAAATTGAAGTTTTGATTAAGCGATCGTGGCGGAAACCGTATTCTTACATACAGAAGCTACAGTGCCATATAACTCAGCTACCATCGATCAACCCTGAGCAGCCTGAGAAAATACTTAAACTCCAGGTGCATCAAGCTTTTAAGCCATTTTATTCAGCATACTGTCCGTCGGCGACCTAACAGCCACTTCTGTAATCCTGCCGTGATCTCCCGCCGATCGATCTTTAATATCGGAGCCTCTTTAAAATATGCCAGCTGATTTTAATCAAACCCTGACGGTTGCAACTCCCCCCACAGATCACCCCAGACAACAACTGTCCAATTTTTGGCAAATGGCGCGGAACAATGTGCGCTTGCTGCATCAGTCGCCTCCCATTCAGCTAGCCCCCCGCAACCTCCCCCTGCCCCTTTCCTTTAATCAAGAACGCCTCTGGAACCTGGAACGCCTCCAACCCAATACCTCCGTTCACAATCTGTTGCACTCCTTCCGTTTAGTCGGTTCCCTCCAGCGTCCAGCCCTTGAACATAGCTTGCAGGAAATTACCCAGCGTCATGAGGTGCTGCGTACCACCTTCCCTACCGTCAATGGACAGCCCATTCAACAGATTGCCTCCCACCTGCCCCTACCCCTCACCTCCCTTGATCTGCGTCAGCTTCCGCCCACCCAACAAGAACGGGAAATTCAACACCAGGCGATCGCCCTGGCTGAACAACCGTTTGATCTGATGCAAGGCCCATTGTGGCGCATCGTCCTCTTACAGTTGAGTGATACCGAGCATGTGCTTCTACGCACCATCCATCACATCATCTTTGATGGCTTGTCCCATAGTGTCTTTGTCCGGGAACTCGGGGCTCTTTATACGGCATTTACACAAGGGGAAACCTCACCCCTGCTCGATCTACCCGTACAGTACGCTGACGTTGCCTGGACACAACGCCAATGGTTCCGGGATGAGTTACTTGCCCTTCAGTTAGACTTCTGGCACCAACTATTCGCTGGCAAGGTTGAAGGGCTAGAGTTACCCATAGACACGCCGCGTCCTGCCACCCCCTCCTACCAGGGAGCCTATCAATCGCAGGTACTCTCGCCAGCGCTAACCACTGCACTGAAAACCCTGAGCGCCCAACATGGTGTGTCACTCTTCGTTACTCTATTTGCCGCGTTTAACACCCTCTTGCATCAATACACCGGACAGGAAGATTTGGTCATCTGTTCCCCGGTTTCCGGACGGCATCGGGCAGAAACTCGCGGCTTAATTGGCTACTTCAACAATGTGGTCGCGCTCCGGAATGATTTATCGCACAATCCCCAGTTCAGTGACCTGCTCGAACGCGTCAGTCATTGCTTCATGGCTGCGTCCCATTATCAGGATATGCCGTTGCAACTGGTAGCAGAACTGCCTAGCTTAGTTCGCGTCCCCCTGACTCGAGCCATGTTTGTGCTGCAAAATACGGCGGCTCCCTCGCTGGAATTAGCCGGGTTACAGGTTAGTTCGGTGTTTGTCGATCGCGAGATTGCCAACTTTGACTTATCCATGTCGATACACGATCGAGATGGGCAACTTACGGTGGTCTGGCAATATAAAACGGATCTGTTTCACGCAGAGCGAATCAACCAGATGATGGCACAATTCCATACCCTACTGGAAGGTGTTACAACCAATGCCAATCTCCCTCTTTCAGACTTACCAAGACTGCCCGAGTTACCCCAACCCACCCCCCGGTCATCTCAGGTAATTCAGCCAGAATTAGCCCTGGGCAGCACTCACTATGTCGCGCCTCGGAATGCCCCGGAGCAAAAAATGGTACAGATCTGGCAGCGGTTACTCGGTGTGCAACCGATCGGGGTAGAGGATAACTTTTTTGATTTGGGTGGTCATTCCCTGCTGGCTGTGCGGTTGTTTGCTGAGATTGAACTGGCATTTGGCAAACCGTTGCCTTTAAGTACATTATTAGCCGCCCCCACGATCGCCCAACTCGTTCACACATTAGAGGCTCCCCATCAGTCTTCACTCCGAAGCGGCATCTTAGAACTGCGGGCAGGGCAGGGTAAACAGGCATTATTTTTGTTGCCTGATGGGGATGGAGAAACGTTACTGTATCGCCACCTGGCAACCCGTTTAGATCCGGCGATCGCGGTCTACGGTGTTCAGCCCTATGCCTGCGATCGCCATCCAATTCTCCAGACCCGGATTGGCGACATGGTGAATTACTATATTGACCAGATTCGCCAGGTACAACCCCAGGGGCCCTATTTCTTAGGTGGTTCCTGTGCCGGTGGTGTTTTGGCATTTGAAATCGCGCGACAGTTACAAATCCAGGGACAGTGTATTGGCATGGTTGCCATCATTGATGGTGCAGATGTCGCCGCCGAGCAGCGCGCCGGATACATGTCTGAACAGCGGTTAACTAGTTTCCGGCAAGTTTTTCGCCAACCGGAGCATCTCCCCGTTCATCGGCGAGTCTTACTGATTGCCCATCAGATTAGTCAAAAAATCATCAATTTAATTAGTTATGAGGTAAAAAAACGGATCAAAAACTTCAGCGATCGCGCCAAACTCCAAGCCTTTAGATATTGCTTAGATCGCAAGCTGCCCATGCCTCAAATTCTGCACCACATTCCTGTGCGAACAATGATGGTTTGGGCACAGCAGGAGTATGTCCCAGACACCCAGTTTCACGGCGAGGTCTTACTCTTTCGCGCCACTGAAGCCACCGATCGCTTTGATGGCACATTAGTGGACGATACCCCTTATGTAGAACTCTACAGTGATCCATTACTGGGGTGGGACAAGCGAGTCAGAGGTAACGTGCAAGCCTATGACATTTCGGGTGGTCATTCCAGTATGCTCCAGCCCCCCTATGTTCAGGAGATGGCGGATGTAATGCAGTCTCACATCAATCAATTCCTGGCAGAGCAACCAACGTCATCACCCGGATTCCAAGTCCCCCAAGATTGGGAATTTAGGGGGCTAGACGGCTCCAGCTAAACCCCAAGGATTACCACCTACCCATTTCCTCCTTTCTGTGTTCAACCCTGCCTGACCCATTATTGTCAACCATGCTTGCTGCCACTCAAACCAACCATTCAGTCCCGTTACTGGTTGCGATCGTCAACTACCGCACCGCCGATTTAACTATTCAATGTCTGCGATCGCTTGTCCATGAAGTCGCCACCTTACCAGGAATGCAGGTGGTGGTGGTGGACAATGCTTCAGGAGATGGCTCGGCAGACAAAATTGCGGCGGCGATCGCGACGGCAGGCTGGGATTGGGCAACGCTGTTACCCTCGGAAATCAATGGGGGATTTGCCTATGGCAATAATGCGGCAATTCGACCAGCCCTGGAGTCTCCCAACCCTCCGCCTTATTTCATGTTGCTCAATCCCGACACGGAGGTACGCCCCCAGGCACTAAAAACCATGATCGACTTTCTGGACACCCATCCCGATGTGGGCATTGTTGGCAGTGGCATTGAAACAGTCGATGGTAGCCTGTGGCCAGTGACCTTTCGCTTTCCTTCAATCTTCAGTGAGTTGGATGGTGGACTCAGAATTGGTTTCGTCTCCCGCCTGTTATCACCCTGGGTAATTGCTCAAGAGATGACTGATGCTGCCCAACCTGTAGATTGGTTGCCGGGGGCTGGCATGATGATCCGGCGGCAAGTGTTTGAACAGGCCGGGTTGATGGATGAAGGGTACTTTCTCTACTACGAAGAAACCGATTTCTGCCTGCAAGCAAAACGGGCTGGCTGGACCTGCTGGTATCTCCCCCAAAGTCGGATTATGCATATTTCAGGACAAAGTACAGGGGTGACTGGCAATCATGGAGCACCAAAACGACAACCCAAATACTTGTTTGATTCCCGGCGGCATTACTTTGTCAAAAATCATGGTTGGCTATATGCCGTTCTCTGTGACATCGTTTGGGTGATTGGGTTTATGGTCTGGAGGTGTCGTCGAATGATCCAACGCAAACCGGACTTAGATCCGCCTTACATGCTCTGGGATTTTTGCCAGAACAGTATTCTGCTATCCCCAGTGATGAAATTCATGCCCGTGTGGAGTGATTAAAGTTTTGATTAAGCCATCACCTCAGCAACAGTATGCTAAACAACAAAGGCTATAGTGGTATATAGCGAAATAGTTATTATCAAGCTGCCAGAAATCCACGTTTAACCGCTCCAGATTCCAGTTCATTCAGCATTCCAACGATTTAACTGAAAATGCTCCTAACTGAAGTGATATTAGCATTTTCACAAATTTGCCGTGATTTCTAGCAGGCTCATCTGTTTTTGGAGATGCCCAAGCAATGCAAGCTGACTTTCGCCAAAGTAGTTCCCCTACCCCGATCGGTGTTTCTGACCCACCACCACCAACTCTGACCAACTTTTGGCGCATGGCTGGGAATAATTTGCGCTTACTGCACCAATCTCCCCCGATTCAACTCGCCCCCTGCGGACAACAATTACCTCTATCGTTTAATCAAGAGCGGTTATGGCATCTGGAGCGTCTGCAACCCCATAGCTCGGTGCATCATCTCCTGCATTCCTTTCGCTTAGTAGGCAACTTACAGGTAGCCGCATTAGAACGGAGCTTAGCAGAAATTGCCCGTCGTCATGCCGTGTTTCGGACTAGCTTTGCGGAGGTAGATGGGCAACCGATCCAACAGATTGCGGCAATAGTCGCCCTTCCCTTGATGGTGATTGACCTGCGCCATTTATCCCCTAGCGAACAAGAGCAAGAGGTACAACGGCAAGCGATCGCCCAAGTGGAACAACCCTTTGATCTAAACCATGCCCCTCTGTGGCGAGTAGCCCTGTTGCAACTAGCTGAGACAGAATATGTGCTACTACGCACCATACATCACATCATCTTTGATGGCATGTCTCATAGCGTGTTTGTGCGAGAATTGGGAGCACTGTATACAGCGTTTATGCAGGATGAGCCATCACCTTTATTGGAGTTACCCGTTCAGTATACTGATGTTGCCTGGACACAACGCCAATGGTTGCAAGGCGAGATGCTGACGCGACAACTAGACTATTGGCAACAGCATTTCCAGGGCAAGGTAACAGCGCTGGAGTTACCCATAGACAGCCCCCGCTCCACAGCGACTTCCTACCAGGGGGCATTTGTCTCACAAGAATTGTCAGCAGCGCTAACAGAGAAGTTGCAATCACTCAGTGCTGAGGCTGGAGTATCGTTATTTGTCACTTTAATGGCAGCGTTTAATATCCTGCTACATCAATACACGGGGCAAGCAGATTTAGTTGTTTGTTCGCCAGTGTCGGGACGGTATCGGGCAGAAACCCGGCGCTTAATCGGATATTTCAATAACGTGGTTGCCCTGCGTAACGATTTGTCGGGAAATCCCAGGTTGCGGGAGGTGATGGAACGAGTGGGGCAATGTTTCATGGAAGCCAGCCCCTATCAGGAAGTGCCGTTGCAATTGGTCGCCGAATTACCTAATCTAGTGCGAGTTCCCCTGACCCGCGCCATGTTTGTGTTGCAAAATACCGCTACGCCTATGCTGGAACTGGAAGGGTTGCACGTTAGTTCGGTGTTTGTCGATCGCGAGATTGCCAATTTTGATTTATCAATGTCGATCCATGAACGGCAGGGACAACTGACAGCGGTTTTGCAATATAAGACAGATTTGTTTCGATCGCAGACGATCGCTGACATGTTGGCGCAATATCTCCAGCTTTTAGACCGTCTCACCCTTAATCCAGACCAACGACTCTCCGATCTCCCGGTACTGAGAACAGCTACGCCTCATCCGACCTATCCCTCTGAGCCAAAACTATATGTTGCTCCCCGGAACTCGATCGAACAAGAGTTAGTCCGAATCTGGGAAAATACACTGAATGTTGCACCCATTAGCGTGACAGACAATTTCTTTGAGCTAGGTGGGCATTCTCTCTTAGCTGTGCAAGTGATTGCCGCGGCTGAACAAGTTTTGGAGCGATCGTGCCCAGCGACCAACCTGTTCCGGTATCCGACGATCGCCCAACTGGCGGAACAATTACAAAATGCAGCGATCGAGGCGTTACATCCTAGTCTGATTCCGATGCAAGTGGTCGAATCATCCCTACCCTTATTTTGTGTCCACGTTTTAGGGCCCAATCTGCAATTCTTTCGTCCGATGGCTCGTCATCTGGAGCAGCACACCCTGTACGGATTAACGACAGCCCTGTCGAATGGTGCCGAAGTTCCCCATCCCCAGGATATTCAAAAGCTGGCAACCTATTACATCCAGGTAATTAAAACCGTTCAGCCCGAAGGGCCTTACCATGTGTTGGGCGTTTCCTTTGGTGGGTTCATTGCCTATGAAATGGCTCAACAACTCGTTGCCCAGGGAGACACAGTTAAACTGCTGGGGCTACTCGATAGCTACTGCCCTGTGAAGTCTCGTTCCTATCGGGTGCAACGTTTCCAACGCCATCTCCACAATTTTCGCAAACAGGGCATTGGGTATCTGTATGAGCGGTTGCAACAAGTGGGAGAACGATTCAGCCATCTTTTAATTCCCTCCAGTCAGAAGCCCCAAGCCAACCATGCTGCCATTGAATTGGATGCAGCTAACCTCCAGGCTCGTGCCTTGATCAAGTCTGAGGACTATGAAGCCGTGAATCGGGATTACCGCTTTGTGCCTTATCCGGGAGAAATTACGTTATTCCGGGCTGAGGATGATCCAGATTGCAAACTCGATTGGCAAACTCTGGCAGGCGGCAGACTAACTATTTACGATGTGCCGGGGGATCATTTAGGCATATTGGCAGAACCACACGTACAAGTGCTGGCGCAGAAAATTTACGCTCACATTAGCGCCCCTTAGGCTGCTACGGTGTACACACCAATCGAGCCTGACTTCGTTTACATCTTTTTAGCCCCCTAAATCCCCCAATTCTGGGGGACTTTGAATACCGAGTTCCCCCCAGAATTGGGGGGCTAGGGGGGCAGAATGCAGGCTCTTGAGGTCGTTGAGAAGATGTGTGTACAAGGTAGCCCTTAAGCTGAGAAAGGTAGTGGGCTAGATAGGTTAGTAACATACATCTTTTTAGCCCCCTAAATCCCCCAATTCTGGGGGACTTTGAATACCGAGTTCCCCCCAGAATTGGGGGGCTAGGGGGGCAGAATGCAGGCTCTTGAGGTCGTTGAGAAGATGTGTGTACAAGGTAGCCCTTAAGCTGAGAAAGGTAGTGGGCTAGATAGGTTAGTAACATCCTAGGCAAAGTAGGCATTCCCCTGTCGAGTACGCTATCTAATCGATATGAAGACCCGTGAAATTGGCGATGTGGTGCAGTGTGGTACTTTGCCCATGACTACAGCACCTTTTTCGTTGATTAGGGCTACTGGACAATTAAGCAAGAACTATATCTAATAAATAAAATTTATATCAAATCCATATTTCTATTTGCAGGAATTATGATTAAGCTGTAGATATAGCTCAAGACCTAAATCATTTGGACTTCCGAGATATAGCTATGTCGAAGCTTGTATTAGATCGAATCCATCAAACTCATCTTCCTGCTCGCCACTTGAAGCAGAGATTTCTGTTCTCTTCGGATGGGTTATCTCCCATCCGCCAATGGCTAAACCAGATGGAAATTCACGATCGGGCAGTGGCTCATGCAATTTGCCGATTCATTCCGATGCAGTGTCCGTTTGAGCGGGAGATCCGTGTGTTTGGGCACACCCTTTTGTATATTCCGCCATTATGTAAGCTGAATCCATTCTACGAAGAGGTGGTTAGCTTGAGGTTTCGAGCGCTGTGCTACCTGGCAGATCAGTGCGGTGAAGATATCCGCTGCTATTGCTGATTGACGTTGTTGGAATTACGTTCAGTTAAGGGTAGACATCCATGCGCAAAGCCACCGACCAACTGGAAAGTCTCGATAAAGGCTGGTCAGTTCAAATTTACAGTCCTAACCGCCGACTGCTCTGTTCAATTTATCCCTCTCATGCTTGGGCATTCTCTGCCGGATTAGCATTGGGATTGATTCTAGCCTTGGTAAGTTTAAGCCATCAAACTCCCACACACTCGTCTAAAGCTTCTGTACCATCATCGATCGCAGCTCCGGTCAATTTAGATTAGTGCAAGACTGCTCACGATCGCTCGACTATACCGGGTTGGCATACAGCGGAGACACACTGCTTCTCCCTTCAAGACTTTCTCTACTACTAGCAGATGCTCCTATGAATACAGAACAACCGAATTCGCTGCCGTGGTATCGCTGGTTGAATAATAACTATGTGATTCGACTGTTAGAAACAGTACAAGATCTGATTGTCATTTGTCTCTGCATCGGTCTATTTAGCTTTATGGTGATGCAGTTGCGGGAGATGGTTCTGTCGTTACTCCCTCCCTTAGACTTTCCCACTGTCACCTCAGATATTTTATTTCTGCTAATTCTGGTGGAATTATTTCGCCTGCTGATTATCTACCTCAAAGAGCATCGAGTTTCAATTGGAGTAGCGGTTGAAGTTTCGATCGTATCTGTCTTAAGAGAAACCATTGTGCGGGGGATATTGGAAACACCCTGGGTTCAGGTGCTAGTGATGTGTTTGTTTCTGTTGGTATTGGGGGCACTGCTGGTAATTCGGGTCTGGCTACCTCCCACCTTTGATGGGATCGATCCTGAACAGTATGTTTCAGAACGACATCGATCGCGGATGACACCCCGAACCCGAATCAATCAATATTCAACGCCGGATCACCTCCCAAATCAGCATTGATTAGCTACTTTGCCGCGGCGAACAGCCATTTTATTGATTTCGATCGCTCGACACTTGCGCTTCAACCCCACGAGGTGAAAATCATAGGCAGCACTCGCAACCTACACCTCACCTTCCAGAATGCTGCTGACGTTTTGGGTTGCATACAGAATGCGTATAACTTCGATTGCATCATCGCGTTCAAAGTAAAAAATCAGGTATTTCCTGAACCCCTTCACTGCCCACTTCCGTAATTCCTGCAAGCGAGAATTATTGCCGGAATAAGGACTGCCAATTCCTGGCATTTTGGCAAGTTGGGCAATTGTCGATCGGGTTGAATCAAAAAACCGCAATGCTACTTCGAGGTTATTTGCAGCCATATAGGCAAAATGATCATCTAAATCCTGGCTTGCCTTCGGCCTTCGGTCTGATGATGATTCGCTTGGTCATGCGTCCGGCTGGTGAAATCGCTCAACCAGTTGGGTACGCTTTTGCTCCCACCAATCTTCCATTGATTCAACTGGCTCTCCACTTGCCAGACCTTCTAACAACAGAGATTCAATGTGCTCTTGTTGAGCCATGCGCTCCTGCTCGCGCAGAATTAAATGATAGACATACTCATTGGCTGAACTAAAGCCTGCGGCGATCGCCTGTTCCTCTACAAACGTTTGAACCTGGTTTGGAAGGAAGATACTTAGCATGGGCTATCAACCTCAAGACAGCGGATTTTCTTCTAATTTACCGCAAGCGTCCAGAGCGCAGAATGGATATGACTAACCAGAGTCCTAATAGACTGGCGGCGGCGAATAGCACATAACTAATCCAGTAGATTTGGGTAGCTTGGGGTCTGGAGGTAATAATCGCCGCGCCAATAATCAGCGAACCGACCACGACACTATAGGACAGACGGTTGGCAGATGAGTCTACAGTGCGGCGCAAGGCATCCAGATCCCGCAAACTGATATTCCAACGCAGGGTTTCCGAGGTGACGCGATCGAGTAACATTTCCACCTGACGTGGCGATTGCAGACCCAGACTCTTTAAATCTAGAACCGTTCGTAACAAGGCTTGTAGTGGTGCTTCACCGACTAATTGCCGCTGAAACAGATCGGTCATTAGGGGTTTAATTTGATCTGGCAAACTGAACTCGGGATCGAGCTTACGAGCTACTCCTTCTAGATTCGCAAGCGTTTTAGCATACAGTCCCATATTGCCGGGAACTCGCAGTTTATTGGCGCGGGCACCCTGCAACACCTCATAAAATAATTGGCTGAAATTAATTTGCGACAGACTAAGGCTGTAGTAGCGACGGAGTAAGCGATCGTACTCACTTTCTAATCGTGCCAGATTCACAGGCTCGATCGGTTCTGCCAGTTGCAGCGTCAGTTGAGTACAGCGTTGGGAGTCGAGATTAACGATCGCCAGTAACATCTCAGTTAATATTTGTTGGGTGCGCGGATCTAACCGTCCCACCATGCCACAATCCAGCAATGCTACCCGCCCATCCTCCAGATAAAACAAATTACCGGGATGGGGATCGGCATGGAAAAAGCCATCAATATAAATCTGCTGAAAGAAGACTCGGATTAACAAACTGGCGATCGCTTGAGATTCTGCTGGAGCGTCACCGTTATATCCCACACCCCGAAAATCGGCTTGCAGTAATGGCACACCATTCAACCATTCCATCACTAATAACCGTTCGGTGGTGACTTCCCAATAGATTTCTGGCACCACTAATTGAGCCGGATCAAACCAGCGACTGGCAGACAAATTCCGCCGTAATTGATCGGTGGCTTGAGCTTCGTGAGCAAAGTTTAATTCTCCTCGTAACGCCGTAGCAAACTCATTCGCCAGCATTTTCAGGTCATAATACCGCCCAAAGTTGGTCAGCGAGACGATTTCTGCCAGACTCCGAATTAAGGCAATATCTTGTTCGATCGTCGCTGCGATATCCGGACGCTGAATTTTTAGGGCAGCCTCACGCCCATCGATTAACGTAGCTCGGTGAGTTTGGGCGATCGAGCCTGCGGCGACAGGTTGGGGATTAATGGTCTGAAAGACTTCTTCTAACGGGCGGCGAATTTCCTGCCGAATCACCGCTTCTACCGCCTCCCAGGAAACCGGGGGCACTTCCGCCTGCAATGCGGTTAACTCAGCGATATATTCCGGCGGCAACAAATCAGGGCGGGTACTGAGCAGTTGTCCCAACTTGACATAGACCGGTCCCAACTCAATTAAGATGTTGCGTAGAACGGCAGGCGTTGGCAGTTGGGGTTCTTCGGCGCGGGTGCCCGTCAGGAGTCGCCGCATATAGCCCCAGCCATTGCGGAGTACAACTTCGGCAATTTCGCGTTGGCGGGAACTGGTTTGGGCGAGGCGTGAAAACATTTTAGTAGAGCAGCATAGTTAGTTTCTTACGGTAGTCTTTAGTGAGGGAATGATCATCACCCAAGCGATCGAAAATTGCCAGCACTGCTTTGCGTGCCCCATCATTCCGGTAGCGGCGATCCTGCCCCACAATGCCTAACAGCAACTCCAGAGCTGGTTGATACTGTTCCTCTAGCACCAGGGTTGCGGCTTGCTGAAAGTCCCGATCGCAGGGATGCTCTCCTATAGGCTCCTGGACTAATCGCTGGAAAACCAGAATGGATTGCAGTTGTTTGACCGCCGCTCCATACACTTTGTCATATTCGGAAACTTGTTTTAATAAGGCTTCAGCCTGGTCAAACTGCTGGTCATCCAGATAAAAACTGGCGGCTTCTAGTTTCAGTTGCGGCTGGTCAGGATATTGATCAAGTAAGGTTTGTAGCTGCGATCGAGCGGCGGCTAAATCCCCCGTTGCCGCAACCTGGTAAACCGCTTCTAGCCCCAATTCCACTCCAGACTTGAGATGCAGTTGGGTCAACAGGTGCCGAATTTGCGGTTCTGCCACCATGCCCACAAAGCCATCCTGTACCTGACCGTCAATCACAATCTTGACATCCGGTACACCCTGAACTCCGTAGGTTTGCGCTAACTCCGGTTCTTGATCAATATCCACCTTTGCCAGGACAAAATCATACTCCTGCACAAGCTTTTCCAACACAGGTTTCAGCATTTGGCAGGGGCCACACCACTGAGCAAAAAAGTCC
Organism: Pantanalinema rosaneae CENA516; assembly: GCF_050753385.1. Taxonomy (NCBI): domain Bacteria; kingdom Bacillati; phylum Cyanobacteriota; class Cyanophyceae; order Leptolyngbyales; family Leptolyngbyaceae; genus Pantanalinema; species Pantanalinema rosaneae. Next base: position 113,442 of record NZ_JBLZFZ010000006.1, on the reverse strand, counting down.
ACCAATACGGGTTTAGTATGGGACTGCTCCAGCACAGCCGTGGCAAATGTACGTTGATTCACCGCGATCGAAGAACCCATGAGCAACACACTATCAACATTAAATCGATCGAACAGGCAAGCTGATTTACCCAGGCAAATTGCGATCGGGTTGGGCAACCTGCCCTCAGCCTTTGTATCATATCTGTCGGTGCGATCGGAGTATCGTAGCCACAGGTTTGGCAGACAAATGAGTGAAGCCAGATATATTGAGTGACCAAACCTGCCCGCAGCCAACCCGCTTTACTTCTTCGATTTCTTCGTGGCGGTCTTTGCAGTCGTGGTCTTCGTAGCCGTTTTCGCCGCCGTCTTCGCGGTAGGCTTGCCATTGCCATTGATCGTCGGCATTTGATTCGCTTGCAAATGCGCTTCCAGGAACCACAACCGCATATCAACTGCGCGAGAGATTTCTGTGTATAGATCGGCGGTATCAGCATCCCCCAATTCATCGGTTTGGGCAATGCCATCGCGCAATAGCTTGGCATAAATGGCAAAGCGATCGGCCAGTGCCTCAATATGGTCTTTACCGTCCAAAATCTCCACAGGGTACTCAGGCAAAGGAGAAACAGCCACGGCCATCCGAATCGTGCCCAGCGCTACACCACCTAACGCCGTCACCCGCTCCGCTAACAGATCAATGAATCCTTCCAGTTCTCCAGCCATTTGATCAAATAATTCATGGAGTTGGTAAAAGTCCATGCCTTTGACATTCCAGTGCGCCTGTTTGGTCTGGGACTTTAGATCAGTAGTCACGGCGACCGCTTGATTCAGTGAATCAATCACTTGAGTCCGAATATCAGCCGACAAATCAATGCGGGTCGGATGCAGAATTGTGGAACGGTTTGTGCTGCTCATGCTGCAAATTCTCCTGGGACTATATGTTAACCAGTGTAAAAAGAAATCTCAGAAAAGCAGCTTTTCAAGGAGAGTTTTTGGTCGAATTCGTCCTTTAGAGAGATTTTTCTTTGACTAATCTACTCCTGCGGCGATCGCGAAGCTTGGCGTTTTTCCAACACAGCTTGCCGAAACCCTAACACCACTAAGATATTTGACAGGGTTAAAAATACCTCTGCACTACCATGCAACCAATCAACGTTGGCTAAATCCTGCCCATAGGCAACCTTGGCATAAATCCCTGCCGGAATCGTGACGGCCACAAATACCAGGGTCATATAAAAGCCAATTAACGCCAGTCGGGGAACTTGGCGCGATCGGGTGATCAGCCAGAGAAAGCCCAGATAGGGAAACAGAGAAGCGGCGAACAACGTTTCTTTGGATGGCATAAATTTAATATCCTGATCTATTTCGCGGCCTGCCGCCAAATCCACCAACCCGCCAAACATAGGGTAACGTTACCCACTAAGGTCATCGTGGCTTGAGTGGTGACTAACCAGCGCAACGAATCCGCATTATCAAAAAAGTGCCAGGTACAGGCACACATCGCACTGACTAAGGCAGGCAACATCGCCAGTGCTAACCCCCACCAGACGCGATTCTGGGTGAGTTCTCCATAAATCCAAATTAACCAGATGGCAGCGACCCACTCAAGCACACTGGACACATGAATGATCCAGGTGGGAATAGACAGTGCATTCATAACCGATCGACTACTGCAAGCGAAAAGCTATCCGTTATTGTAAGGGGTACTGGATTCACGACATGGGATAAACAGGAAGGATATGGGGCAGATGCGGGCAGTGTTATGTGGTTATTACGGTAAAGGGAATGGGGGGGATGAAGCCTTACTGGCATCGTTGTTGCAAATGTTACCAACGCAGGTAGAACCCCTCGTGCTATCTGGCGCTCCCGTTCAAACCCGCAATCGTTACAATGTCGAGGCGATCGATCGCAATAATCCCCAACGGATCGTCCAGGCGTTGCGGCGATCGCAGGCATTTATCTGGGGGGGCGGTAGCTTAATTCAGGATGCCACCAGCACCTTAAGTCCCCTGTATTACATCGGACTGATGCAACTCGCCCAACGCTTCGGTTTAACCACGATCGCCTGGGCACAGGGAATTGGGCCGTTAAAGCGATCAAGTAACCGCTGGTTATCCCGTCGGACTTTCTCTAGTTGTGCGGCTGTGAGCGTTCGGGATGCCGGTTCCGCCGCGTTGTTATCCGACTGGCAAATTCCGTTTACCCTGGCACCCGATCCGGTGTGGGCACTGGAGTCTTCACCCGTAGAGGGTCTCTGGGACTTACCCGCTCCGCGAGTTGCCGTAAATCTCCGAACTCACCCGTTATTGACTTCCGAACGGTTAGAAAACCTGACCCAAGCCTTGATCGCCTTCCAGAAAGCCACCCAGGTTTGCCTCTTGTTAGTCCCATTCCAGGCAAGTCAGGATCTGGCGATCGCCCAAGCCATTCAACCCCGTTTACCCGGTGTCAGCCGCATTTTTAGCTTAGAGAATCCCCAACAATTGAAAGGATTATTTCGAGGGGTTGAAATGACGATCGCCATGCGCTTTCATGGCTTAATTATGGCGGCAGCCCAGGAGTGTCGCTGCTTCGCCCTCAGTTACGATCCAAAAGTCAGTCAACTGATGGCACAACTGGCGATCCCCGGTTGGGAATTAGCCCAGATCCCCAATGATCCCAATCAAATTTGTCAGGTTTGGCTAGAACATTATGCCAACGGCGTAGGATTATCAGCAGACCAAATTCAATTTCAGATCGATCGAGCCTTGATTCATCAAGAGATGCTACACAAAGCACTTTTAGGACTGTAAAGCACTGGAGTTTTGTATATTTACCCTAACAAACTGTTTGCAATCAAGTTTTTATGGTAGTAAGTTGTTGATTTTAATACTGAGATGCACTGGCAGATCAGGTTTCGCTGAATTTCACAAATTATTATTTAGTCCTCAATCCATCTTGCACTTTTAAAAAGTCGGTATATCATAGGCATCGCCGCATCGATCTGCCCCACGGATCTCTCACCTTCAGGATTAGACCCATGAGTGAAGCTGCCAACTCCCCATTTGACCCAGATCTGTCTGCCTCCAGTGCTTCGGTTTCCCCCCCCGAAATCAGTTCTCCTGCCCTCACCTCGGAACCAACCGCGATCGCGGCGGCTGAATCCATTGAGTCAGTTGAGGATGATTGGCAAACCGTAGACCTCCCGGGTGCAATCAGTGTCGATGCTCTCCTGGCAGGAGAGGTGAATTTGGTCGAGATGGCAGCCACACCAGCCCCTTCAGTCCCCGTTCCAGCCTCCGACGCGATCGCGCAACTGCATCAGGAGAATGCCACCCTACGTGAGCAAATTCAACAACTAGAGCAAGACTTAACCCAGGCTCAGATTGAATTGCAGCTAGAAATTGCCCGTTCTCTCTATACCCAGTCTGCCAGTGTGACGATCGCAACAGCAGCGAGTCCATCCCCAGCAGAGCCACCCGATGCCACCAACACAGTACCCGCGATCGAACAACTGACGCAGGAATTAGAATTGGCACAACAAGCCGCCCAACGCCAACAAATTTTGGTCGAAACCCTGACCAATCAACTAAACAGCAGCCAGGAGCGGGTTGCTCAGTTAGAGCGGGAGTGTGCCTTAACCCAGCAGCGCTACAACGAACAGATGCAACAACTGCTGCAATCGGAAAATACCTGCCGGGACTTACGCATGCGCTTGATGCGGCAACAGCAACATACGCTGCAATTTAAAGCAGCATTAGAGAAATGTTTAGATATGCCCGCCGCCCTGCAACAACATCCGTTTGTGCAAAACTTTGAGTTAGATGACCAGGCTACCTCCAATCCAGACCTGGAAGGGCATCAGGTGGGGCATGCCCCCTTTGTACCTAAAGCCCACCCCGTGAAACCCTGGTCAACCGAGGCAGACTCCACTGAAGGGTTTTATACTACCGCCGGGTTTGATCTATCTGGGCTACCCAATCTCTTGTCAAAACTGCGCCCCTCCGATGACTGGGAGGATGGTTCGGAGCAAGGCAGCCATTCCTACACGCAAATCGGTGATCCTGTGCAGCCGCTAACAGAAGCTGAAGTTGCGTCAGAACCTTTAGCCGCAGATGCACCAGAACAAATTGGTGAATTGCTGAATCTGATGTTCCCAGACTCCACTGAAGTCCCGATAGAACCGATCGCCGCCGCCCCAACCCCCGACCCCATCTTCGACCTCAGTCCGTTTATGGAAGCTGGAGCCGTGGTTACTCCGGCGATCGAACAGCCTCCTACAGAAGCCGCACCCCTTGCCGCCACCCCTCAAACATCGGCAGGTAACATGTGGGATGATCTGGCGCAATTAATTGATCCGGCAACCCCTGATCCATCAGGTTCTTCAACCCATCCCGATCGTCCCTTACCAACCCCAGAACCGGATTTACTGGCAGCAGCAACCCTCAATTCCGCTTCAGCAGACGATCATACAGACCTGGAACTACCCACGCCTCCAGTCCAGCGTCAGTCTAGCCGACCGATTCTGTTAGCCTTCCCTGCCACCAGCATGACGGCATCAGTCACTCCATCCCCTGAACCACCGTCTGTACCAGAAAGCGTTGCCGCCCATAGCTCTGCTACCTGGACAGCTTATGCGATCGAGGAAGCCAGCCAGCTAGATACCGATGCCGCTCCCGCCAATTTTGAAGATCCCAATGCCGTTCCAGCTAACTGGCCGTCCCCCGTTCTCTATCCCTTACGCCCAACCAAACGGCTCAAGTCCTTAGCCGCCGTCGAACTGCCAACCTTCCGTCGGGGCTAGTTGAAGTTCATTGATTTGATTCAACCTGATTCAGGTTAGGGGGCGTTTACTTAATCGCCCTTGTTTGTTTGATACCAGGATTGTAGAGCCATACGGTGTACCTGCCGCCAGGGAAGTTGTTGCTGACGGGCGATCGCCGCACAATCCTCATATTCCGGTTGAACATTCAGCACCCGATCGCCCTGCTCCCCCGCCCAGGCCACCTTCACCCGCACATTGCCATACGCCGTTGGCACAGATTGCACCTGTCGCGACAAAATTTGCCGTTCCTGCCACGATCGCCGAATCCCCAGCGTACTCGTTTCTCGAAACACGATCGCCTCACAGGTTGCTACCGCCTCCGGATGACAAATTATCGTCAACAACACCCCCGGACGCGATTTCTTCATCCCGATCGCCTGCGTAAACACATCCAATGCGCCAGCCGCCAGCAACGCTTCCAGCACATACCCGATCGCCTGCGGATTCAAATCATCAATCTGCGTCTCTAACACCGCGATCGTCTCCAAACCTCCCCCATCTTCCCCATCTCTCTTATCTTCCCCACCTTCCTTATCTCCCCATCTCCCCACCTCCCTACTCCCCACCTCCCCATTTCCCCCAGTTTCCCCAACCCATAACCGCAGCAGATTAGGAATACTCAACTCCCGCGATCCTGCCCCTAACCCAACCTGTTGTAACGTCATCCGAGGTGGATTGCCAAACTGAGTTGCCAACGTCGTGACGATCGCGGCTCCCGTCGGTGTGACTAATTCCCGCTCAATCCCATTGCTATAAATCGGAACCTGTCGCAGTTCCCACAGCTTCAATACCGCCGGAGCCGGAACCGGGAGCCGACCATGCGCCGCGCGAATCGTGCCCCCTCCCGTAGGCAAAGCAGAACAATAAAGCTGATCAATCTGCAAATAGTCCAACCCCAAACAAGTCCCCACAATATCGACGATCGCATCCGTTGCCCCCACCTCATGGAAATGCACCTGTTCAGGAGTCATACCATGCACCGCCGCTTCCGCCACAGCCAACTGTCGAAACACGGCTAAACTCCAGGCCTCGGCTCGGGTCGGCAAACCAGCCGCCAGAATCATTTGCTCAATTTCGGGTAAGTGCCGCACTGGGGCATGGGGAGGAGTAGGGGGGACAGGGTCAGGAGAGTGATGGGGGTGAGGGTGATGATGATGATGGGGAGGATGGAGGTGATGAAGGTGGGAATGATGGTCGTGCGCCTGATCTCCTGATCCTGCTGGAGTTGCCATTGTCGATCGAGGCGTTACGACCTGGGTATTGGCACTGTGACCCATGCCAGATCCAGAATTCACGCACAACTCCACATGAACTTTGGTGGCTCGTAACCCATTGCGATGGACGGATTCTGCCCGTAACTCATATTCATGGGCAATGCCCAACTGACTCAATTGGTCGCGCAGGTAATCTAACGGCACTCCTAAATCCACGATCGCGCCCAGGCACATATCACCGGCAATTCCCGTCGGGCATTCCAAATACGCTACTTTCGTCATTCGTTCAATCGAGGGTGATGGGGTAGAGAAACAGCACAGGATCAGTCAAAAAGAGTATCAGCGATCGACCATCCGTGGGTATTATCGAGTGGTTGAGAAATCATCGTTACCCGATTTTCTAGCTTTTGGCTCTGTAGTTTCATGTCACCACCGCATCATGGCAACTATTTATAATATCCATCCAGAGACTCCCCAAAGTAGAGTGATTGAGCAACTTCAGGATGGGTTGCGGAACCATGCCGTGATGCTATATCCCACGGATACGGTATACGCGATCGGGTGTGATCTGAATTCTAGATCAGCACTGCAACGGGTACGGCAGATTAAGCAACTCTCAAACGATAAACCCCTCACCTTCCTGTGCCCCTCCCTGTCCAACATTACTCAGTATGCGATCGTGCGGGATTCTGCCTACCGGATCATGCGCCGCTTGATTCCAGGGCCCTATACCTTCATTCTGCCCATGACCAAGCAGGTACCCAAGCTAGTGATGAACCCCAAACGGAAAACCACTGGAATTCGGGTGCCGGATCATCCCCTCTGCCAAGCGCTCCTCGCAGCCCTGGGCAATCCAATTATTTCTACCTCTGCCCATATTTTGGATGAAGACACCCCACGCGGCTCCAAACCCTACACGTCACGCTTTGAGCTATTTGATGCCCTGGAGAAAGTAGTGGACATTATTGTGGACGATGGGGCAGAACCCGGTTACGAAACCTCTACCATTTTGGATTTGACTAACGAGGAACCGATCGTGGTTCGGCGCGGTCAGGGATGGGAGATGGTGGAAAATTTTGTGGTGGAAGTGAACTAAATTTCGTGAGGATTCGTCTAACTATCCGGATAACGACCCACTAACTGTGTCTGGATGGTCAGAAGCATTGTTTCAGGTAGCAGGCTAACCGCAAACTGGCACAACCAGATTGCCAACTGTCCACTGTGGTCGTCGATCGGGAGTTGCCGTCAGCCGACCATCAACCTCCTGTGCCGAAACGGTTTCAGTCACCAGACCCGATCATGATCACCGCTCCTTGTCCCACCCATTAGGACAGTTCCGTAACCAGATGCAAAAGTGCCATAGGGTTATGGGGGGTTGCCCGTAATGATTTATTCGCCGTGTGTAGCCAGAATTATGACAGTAAGCATACGAGAGATTAGGGTACGAAGTTTTTCTAAAACTGCCGCTCGATTGCCTGGATTAGCCTCAGTTAACCCTTCTCCTCCACCGCCCCCCTGTCCTGCCACCCCTGTATCTGTGCACTACCAAACCATGAACTTTGAAGCTTTTTCCCGCTCAACCACCGTTGACCCCACAGCTACCGATGCGCCCTGCGCCGTTGCTCCGACCCTCTGTTCTCAACCGACTGCCGTCCCGGCTACAACTTCTGAGGCGGCTCCTCGCAATCCCAACTTGATGGGCATTGATGCGCTTACCCAACTGATTGCCAGCGAATTACGGTCTGAAGTGAACGGCTCTCACCGCACTGTAGAAACTCTCGCCAACCGGATTGCCGCCGAAGTCGATCGCATTTGTAGTAAAAGCGGTCGGATTCAATCCTCCGGTCAAATGCGTACCTGGCAACTGTCCCTGGCTCGCCACCGGATGCAAAAGTGCTTGAACTATTACCACCTGGGTTCCCGGCGGGGACGGGTCGAACTTCATAGTACCCTGGGTTCTATGGTCTACCGTTACGTGGCTCCCACCCGGATGCAGTTAGGATTTCAAGCTCGCTACACCTTAATCGAAGATTTCCTGCAAGGCTTCTACTCCGAATCATTAAAGGCAATGCGGCGGGAAAATACCCTGGCCGAGGATTACCAACCCCGTACCCGTCTGGAGTTAGCCGAATACATGGCATTTACCGAGCAGTATGCCAAACGTCGGATTGGGCTACCCGGTGGACAAACTCAGCAGTTAATTGTCCTGCGGGCACAACGGTTTGGACAACGGCAACCGATGGAAGTATCGGTAGACATTGAGCAAGCATTGGAATCGCCGAAGGGTGAAGATGCTGAAGCGCACAATCGCTCGCCGATCGTCCAACAACTGCGGGAACAAACCGTTGCCGATGCGATCGATTCTTCGGAAGCGGTGCTGCGCGATCGGGTGATCAGTGAACTGGTTCACTATCTGGAAGCCGAAGGACAAACCGATTGCGTCAACTATTTGATTCTGAAATTAAAAGATTTATCTGCCCCAGAAATTGATCAGATTCTGGGCTTAACCGCCCGTCAACGGGATTATTTACAACAACGCTTTAAGTATCATGTGGAAAAATTTACCCTTTCGCAAAATTGGAAGCTAGTTCATCAATGGTTGGGGGCGGATCTGGATCAAAATCTGGGACTATCCACGCCACAATGGCAAGTTTTCCTGAATCAATTAACCCCTGACCAACAACAATTACTGGCGCTGAAGCAAGCTCAAACCAGCGAACAGGAGATTGCCAAAACGCTGAAGTGGACGACCAAGCAAGTCCAAAAACGGTGGGGACAACTGCTGGATCTGGCTCGCCAAGTTCGGAACCAATAACCAGTCCACCTTGATTCAAAGCATCCCCCCGTCTGGGATGGCAAGGAATTCATGCCTGTCATGATCCATCGGTCTGGAGGAGTCTGACGAATCAATCGTGCATCAGTTGCACCTTGTTCATGCCAGGGTAATCAATAGGAGAATTCCACTGACCAGGATGAAGCATTGGACAATCAAAAAGGGGCGATCGAGCCGGAGGACCCGCTGAATAGCTTCTGGCTCGCCACTTTTCACCCAATCGGCAGTGACGATCGCCTCCATAATCGTGGCAATCACTAACAAATACGCCAGGGCATAAATTTTGTCTAACAAGACTAAATAACCCGATTCCGGTAAGGCACTGGAATAGGACTGTTGCAAAAACACGATCGTTAATAGGGCAGTAATCGGAATGGCAATGCGCGGATCAACATAGGTGGGATTCAGCAGCAATGCGCCCCAACTGGAAGCCAACACAATCACCAGAGGCAGTAACAATTTCCACAGAAAGTAACTCAGGGGTCGGGTAACTTGCAATTCATACCGTACCGCCGAATAGGGATTGGTCGCCGTTTCCACAAACCCAAATCGACTGGGATAAGTATGGAGCAAGTTCTGAAGTCGCCAACCCCTAATTTGCCACCCCTGCACCGATAAGGTATCCACATAGCCAGAATCCTTTGTATCTGCCACATACACCAGTTGATTGGCGGTATAGATCGAATTCTCGATCGTGATGCCCAACTGCTGTTGATCCAGGGGATAGCGAGACAGCCCAAAGGGCTGGAAAAATCGCCCCTCAATCCGCAAGCCCTGATACCAGCTACCATCCGCCTGTTGGATCGGTTTCTCGTATTCGGCTCTCTGGGTCATGCCCCATTCATCCACGGCATTGGTAAATTCCAAATTCGCGATCGGATCAAGTTTCCCCTGCCACTTCAACCAAACGTAGGCATCAATATAGTAAGTATTACTGGCAATATTCAGTTCATAAACATGCATGGGATAGAAGCCCACCTCCACCCGTTGCGCCTGCGGGGCGATCGTCGTCAATGGTTGGAATGCCGCTGTTTGAGAGGGAGTGGGACGCGGCAGAAAACTTAACCCTAAGCGCAGGAGCAGCACCAGGGCGATCGTGACACCAGCGAGCAATAGCCATTTCCGACTAATCCGACCACCGAACCCCTTCGTCAGTAGATGCATAGAACCCAGGACAAGCCAAAATTGTGTCCTTTAGTATGCCCTAGCTCAAAGGATTTTCAGAGGCAATGATCAATAACTTACCTACACTTGCTGAACGACAACACCCTTAATTTGAGGGATTAAGCTTAGTTTTATATTCAGCCGCCATTTGTTCCAACTGTTTTTTCTCGCGTTTCAGTGTTTCTTCCAGTTGTTGAATTTGCTCCCGGCGGGCTTCCAATTCTAACGCCCGTCGATCGAGTTCCTGGCTTTGTAACGTTAAGCTGCGCCGCCACTGTTCCGCGCGTTCCGTTTCCTCGCGTAAAAAGTCCGGAGTCACCCCACTGACTAAAAAGCTCTGCACAATATCCAGCACCCAGGCCTTCGCATCCCGAATTTCCAGCACTTCCCGGCTAGCCGATAGCTTGACTAAAACCAGCAAGCCATTACTCCACGACGACGCGGCCTCAGTCGGCAGAAACTCCTCGTCTTGAATGGTCATCCAGGCGTAATCCGATCGCTGAAATGCCAGCAAACGCACCCCTGCCTTGCCAGACTTTTCTGCGATTTGCACCTGAGCTAAATGCAGCATGACCTTGCCTCTCTGCATTGTCGGGGTATCAAAATAAACATAAAGCTCAGTATGTGAACACTACAAGCGAATGCGGATAATTTCACAACTTGAACATCAAATCAACATCTTGACAAAAGTTCATCTGCTCAGGATTATACGGTCTTTAGTTCGGGGGACTGAGTGAATTTACGTGGGGGCGAGAAAAAGCAGAGCAGATGACTTACAGTTTAGCCAATCGAGCTTGCAGAATTTCCGCTTGCTTTTTGGCTTCCGCCAGCGTTGCCTGTGCCGTCTGCACCACATCCGCCGGGGCTTTGTTGACAAAATTGGGATTATTTAACCGGGCAGACAGCGAGTTCACTTCTGCTTCAATTTTTTTCAAATCTCTTTCTAACTTAGACCGTAATGCCTCCAGATCAACCACCCCGGCTAACGGAATCAGTACCTGAACGGTGCCGACGACTCCCGCCACCATTTGGGAGGATTCTGTAGTTTCGCTAGTTTCCGCCGAAATCGTCAAGGTTTCCACCTTTGCCAGATCACAAATGTAAGTTTGTCCAGCATGCAAAATCTGCCGTTCCCGATCGCTTTCGCTTTGTAGAATCGTCTGGATCTTCACCCCCGGCTTAATTTCGGCCTCTGCCCGCAGGTTGCGAATCGTGCGAATCGTGTCAAACAGTAAATTAAACTGGTGTTCCAGATCCGGATCAATCAAGATGGAATTCACCTCTGGATAAGCCGCGACTGCCAGACAGCGATCGTCCCCTGCCTGAGTGATGGTATGCCAGATCTCCTCAGTGATATGGGGCATGAACGGATGCAACAGCTTCAGCGTCCCTTCCAACACAAACACCAGCGTTTGTTGCGCCACTGACTTAGATTGGCTATCGGTTCCCTGTAAGCGAGATTTCACCAGTTCAATATACCAGTCACAAAAATCGCCCCAGATAAACTCATACAAGCCCTTTGCCGCCTCGCCTAACCCAAACTTCTCAATCTGATGGCGGGTTTGCTGGGTGACTTGATAGAAGCGAGAGATAATCCAGCGATCGGCAAATTCCAATTGTTCGACTGGAGGCAGTGTGGGTTCTGCTGCCAACGTCACCCCTGCCAGATTCATCAACACAAACCGGGAGGCGTTCCACAATTTGTTCGTGAAGTTGCGGGAGGCTTCTACCGTAGCCGATTCATCGGTTTTGCGGTTGTATTCCATCCGAATATCCTGACCTGCCCCAGCCACTTCTTTGACTAAGGTGTAGCGCAGGGCATCCGTCCCATACTTATTAATCAGCAATAGGGGATCAATACCATTATTTGATGTCTTAGACATCTTTTTGTTATTTTCATCCCGCACCAGCCCGTGAATGTAAACGGTTTGGAATGGCATTTTGCCCGTGAAGTGCCCCGCCATCATCGTCATCCGGGCAACCCAGAAGAAGATGATATCAAACCCCGTCACCAGGGTTGTTGTGGGATAGTAGCGTTCCAGATCGGCAGTCTGCTCCGGCCAGCCCATCGTTGAGAACGGCCATAATCCCGAAGAAAACCAGGTATCCAACACATCCGGATCTTGCTGAAGCTGAACCGTGTCCCCAAACTGAGCGATCGCTTTTTCCCTGGCTTCGGCTTCCGTCTGAGCCACGACAAACGGGGTAGTGTCGGTAATTTCGCCGCCGGTTTGATCCACGGCATACCAGGCGGGAATTTGATGCCCCCACCAGAGTTGACGCGAAATGCACCAATCCCGCAGGCTGACTAACCAATCGCGATAGACCTTCGTCCAGCGTTCCGGCACGAACAACGGCGACTGCTGTTGATCCAGGAAGTCCAACGCCCGGGTTGCCAGAGGCTCAATCTTGACGAACCATTGGGTAGATAGGAGCGGTTCTACCGGAACTTTGCCGCGATCGCCATAGGGGACTGTATGTTTGTAGTCTTCCACCCGCACCAGGCAACCGAGGGACTCCAATTTAGCCACCACATTCTTTCTGGCAACAAACCGATCCTGCCCTTGAAATTCACCCGCATGCTCATTCAAAGAGCCATCTTTGTTCATGATCGTGATCATGGGTAGGTTGTGGCGTTTGCCCATCTCAAAATCATTCGGATCATGGGCAGGGGTAACTTTGACACAACCCGTACCAAAGCTGGCATCAACATACTCATCAGCAATAATCGGAATTTCCCGATTCATGATCGGCAGGGTTAACGTTTTGCCAATCAATGCTTTGTAGCGATCGTCATTGGGATTCACGGCTACGGCGGTATCACCCAACATGGTTTCCGGGCGGGTGGTCGCCACTTCCACATATCCCGATCCATCGGTCAGGGGATAGCGGAAATGCCAGAGATGCCCATTCACTTCCTGGTTATCCACCTCCAGATCGGACACCGCCGACTGAGTGGCTGGACACCAGTTGACCATATACTTGCCGCGATAAATTAACCCCTCTTCATAGAGTTGATTAAAGGCAAGCAATACTGCCTTGGATAACCCCTCATCCAGCGTAAACCGTTCCCGCGACCAGTCTACCGATACCCCCAGACGGCGTAGCTGGTTGACGATCGTGCCCCCCGAATTGGCTTTCCATTCCTGCGCTCGGAGTAAAAATTGTTCCCGACCTAAATCCTCCCGAGTTTTGCCCTCGGTCTTCAGTTGCTTTTCCAGCATGGTATGGACAGCAATACTGGCGTGATCTGTCCCCGGCAACCACAGCGTATTCCGCCCAATCATCCGGTGATAGCGTACCAATACATCAATCAGCGCACTTTCAAAGGCGTGCCCCATGTGCAGGCTACCCGTGACATTGGGCGGTGGAATTACCACACAGTAAGGTTCTCCCGGACGGCTGGGGTCAGCTTTGAAGACTTGATGCGCTTCCCAGTACTGCTGCCACTTGGCTTCAGTAGTTACAGGATCGTATTGGCTGGGCAGATTAGGGATAGTTGCAGTCATGGAATCGGGAAAAATCAGCGATCTTTAAGTTATCTAAATTCTGCCACGCGATTGCCAATTGCTTCCAATGTCGTTTTAGGGAATTCCTGCTAAAAAAAGATCAGGCTTGATATATTATCCTTCTGAGAATCTGTCCGTTGTCTTGCCAGGATTCCGGGGTGCTGCAAGCATCAGCAGAGCGATCACCATCCGTAGAATTTGATGAATCCAATTAATCAGGATGTTAGCCTACAGAATTGGCAACGGGCGCTACCCGACATCGATCGCGCGGTGCTACGCACCTGGTTAGGACAGATGCCAACATTTCAAGCGGCGATCAGGGAAGCATTGCGGCTGATTTGCCTGTCTATGGGCTGGACTTTTGCCGAAGTTTGGCTACCCAACAGCGACCACACTCGCTTAGACTGTAGCCCGGTTTGGTTTGCCCAACCATCGTTCGCTACCTCCCCCTTTGATCCCTTCCGGTTGGTCAGCCAGCCAATCACTTTTGCCCGTGGACAGGGTTTACCGGGGCGGGTCTGGCAGTCCCAGCAGCCTGAATGGATTCTAGATCTGGCTGAGTCAACCGATCAGGAGTTTTTGCGAGTCCCGATCGCGGCAGAAATGGGGTTTAAAGCGGCTCTCGGTATGCCGGTGCTGGCAGATCAGCAGGTCTTAGCGGTATTAGTATTCTTTATGACTGAGGTTCAGGTGGAGGATCAGGCTGTGATCAGGGCAGTCTCTGAGGTTACCGCAGAACTGGGTTTGTGGCGATCGACCACCCTGGCTGACCCCCACCCTCAATCTGAGGCATTTCTTCGTCTCTTGTTAGATAACCTACCGATCTCGATTTTCTGGAAGGATCGCCAATCCACCTATATCGGTTGCAATCAACACTTTGCCCGCATGGTTGGTATTCCGGCAGCAGAAATTCAGGGCAAAACTGATTATGACCTGCCCTATCCCGAAGCAGCAGTCGAGCGATTTCGCCAGCAGGATCGACAGATTATCAAGTCCGGGCAAGCCAAAATGAATCTGTTGGAGTCAACCACCCTCAAAAACGGCAAACAGTTGTGGTTGAACGTGAATAAAATTCCGATTCGGAATAGTAATCAGGACATCATTGGAGTGATGGGCACATTGGAGGATATCACCGATCGCCAACATGCCGAATTTGTCCTCCAGCAAGCCGAGCAGAAATACCGCAGCATTTTTGAGAATGCCGTGGAGGGGATTTTTCAGACGACCCGATCGGGACACTACCTCATGGTCAACCCCATGCTGGCAAAGATCTATGGGTATGATTCTCCCGAAGATCTGATGACAATGCTAACAGATATTGAACATCAGCTTTATGTCAACCCCGATCGGCGGCGGGAGTTTATCCAACAGGTTCAAGAGCAGGGTAGCATTCAGGGGTTTGAATCCGAGGTGTACCGTAAGGATGGCAGCATCATTTGGGTATCGGAAAGTGCTCGGGCGATTCGCGATGAACACGGGCAAATTGTGGGCTACGAGGGCACCGTTGAGAATATTACCAGTCGGAAACATACCGAAGCGACCATTCGTTACCAGGCATTTCATGACCTCTTAACGGGCTTACCGAATCGCATGTTATTTAACGATCGCTTGCCCTTAGCGCTCTCCCAGGCACAACGGAGCAACACGATCCTGGCGGTGATGTTTATGGATCTCGATCGGTTCAAAGTGATTAACGACACGTTGGGGCATGCGATCGGAGATCAACTCCTCCAGGAGGTTGCCTATCGACTATCACGCTGTTTACGGGAAGGGGATACCGTATCGCGCTGGGGCGGAGACGAATTTACCCTGCTCCTGCCCCAAATTAATACTTCAGAGGATGCCAGCAAGATTGCCCAACGCCTGATTGAAGCCCTTAGACCCACCTTTGAGTTAAGCGGTCATACCCTCCATATCAGCAGCAGTATTGGTGTCGCTCTCTATCCCCATGATGGTGAGGATGCCCAAACCCTACTCAAAAATGCTGATGCCGCCCTTTATCGTGCCAAGGATCAAGGGCGCAATGGCTATCAGTTTTATACTCCGGCGATCAACTCCAAAGCCTCCGAGTTACTTGCCCTGGAAAATCGACTCCACGATGCTCTGGAACGCCAGGAATTTATTATTTATTACCAGCCTCAGATTAATATCACCACTGGCGAAATTACCCAGATGGAAGCGTTAGTGCGCTGGCAACACCCGGATCTGGGGTTTATCTCTCCCGCCGTATTTATTCCTTTAGCCGAAGAAAATGGCTTGATTGTGCCGATCGGGGAATGGGTATTACGCACAGCTTGTACCCAACAGCGACTCTGGCAAGAAATGGGAGTACCATCCCGCCGGATTGCCGTCAACCTGTCCGCCCGCCAGTTTCATCAACAACGCCTCTTGGAGACGGTATCCCAAATCCTGACAGAGGTGACGCTCGATCCTGGCTGCCTGGAATTAGAGATTGCCGAAACCACCGCCATGCAAGATGTGAATTTTACGGCAACGCTGCTGCAACAGTTACGCACCATGGGAGTGCATATTGCCGTAGACGATTTTGGCACAGGCTATTCCGCCTTAAGCTACCTGAAGAAATTTCCGCTGAATACGATCAAAATTGATCAATCCTTTATTCAGGATTTAACCACCGACGATCGAGATCATGCGATCGTGGCGGCTGTGATTGCGTTAGGACGCGGCTTGAATCTCAATGTCGTGGCGGAAGGGGTAGAAACCCAGGAGCAATTAGCGATCCTGCGATCGCTGGGATGTGAGGAAATGCAGGGCTATCTGTTCAGCCAACCGATGCCGGTTCCCCAGGCAACTGAATTTCTCCAAACCTATCTTCATTAGTTTATTGGTTCACTACTTTCAATTCGTAGATATTCCAGAGGGAACCACGCCAATCCAAGCCAGAAAATTGAATATTCTGCACATCATTCCGAGCTGCCGATAACGCGATCGGATTGACTAAATAAATCACCGGGACTTGCTCCTGCACAATTTGTTGAAACTGGGCATAAATTTGCTTGCGTTTTGCTTCATCAAACTCTTTAGCTCCCGCAATGAGCAAGCGATCGATTTCCTGCTCCCAATCGGAAACGACCCAATCGGAAATCGGTGATTGTCCCGGCTTTTGTCCCTGATTAAAATCATGGGATGTGCCCGTAGACATCCAATAATTTGAGCCTTCATTCGGCTCCACTCCCCCGGTGTAAGCCAGGAAATACATTTCCCAGTTCCGGGCATCAATGCGCTCAACTAACACATTAAAATCCACCGGATCAAGATCAAGCTGCACCCCAATTTGTCTCAAATCTTGCTGAATCTGTGCCCCTAGTTGCTGAGTGCGGGGGCTTCCTGCCGGTAGAGATAAACGGATGCGAACGCGATTCCCATCCGCATCTAATAATTGCCCTCTCGAATCGTATTTAAACCCAGCACTTTTGAGGAGAGATTTAGCTTTTTCAAGGTTGTATTCGTAAACTTTTAAGCCCTCTTCTGGTTTGAGAAAATAGGGGCTTTGTACCGAAACCGGCGAGTTTTGTAACTCCCCTAATCCTCGATACAAGTTATTGATTAAACTCTGGCGATCGAGGGCATAGGCAAAGGCTTGCCGAAATTCCTTCGTATTAAACCATTTGGATTTAATCGGATTGACAAATGGCTGCCCTTTACTATTTTTCGCCTGGTTCAAATTGAACGCCAGAAAAGTTGTGCCGGAATAGGGTCCCCCATTGCGAATCGTAAAACCACCCCGTTTCTCCTCCCGTTTCAACAACTGAAAATCGATCGCCCGCACCCCGGATAGATCTAATTCACCGGAACGGAACCGCAACAACTGCACATCCGCATTTTCTACAATCTGCCAGATAATGCGATCGATGTAGGGTAATTGTTGTCCTTGCTCATCCTTCCGCCAGTAATAGGGATTGCGGCGATACACCACCCGTTGACTGGCAGTATAGCTTTCGACTTGATACGGCCCATTCACCACAATCTTGCTGGGATCAGTATCGGTGCCCCAGGTGGAGATAAATTTTGGCTTGCCATCGGCATCATTGGTATAGACCATCTCCCGCAAAATGTGGGCTGGCAGAATAGCGGCGGACATACTCCGCAGGAAGGGCGCAAAGGGTTCTGGTAAGGTAAACTCTATCCGGCGATCGTCCAGCTTTCTGACGACTGGCAACGCCCGACTGGAACCAATTCGTAGGGCATCTCGGACATCCGTTGGAATCTTTTCATTCAAATAGACATCGTTAAAGGAGAACAGCACATCATCTGCCGTTAGTGGCTGACCATCCGACCACTTAAGTCCCTGCCGCAATGTGAATGTGAATTTGAGCTTGTCGTCCGAAACTGTCCAGGACTCTGCCAACGCCGGCATCACTTCAGCCGTCACCCCATGCTCATCCACCAAACCACTAAAGGTGAAGGGAAAAATATTAGGAACAGAATTGCTCAGGGCATAGTTAAACGTCTTCGGATCACCCGTTGTCGCACTGATTAACTGGACTCCTTGTGCCGATCGCACGTTCAACGTATCAGGATTACAAGCCGTAACGGCGATCGTGATGCCAAACCCCAATAATGCCAGAAGTATTACACTCCACCGTTTTAATGAGCCTCGAATCACGATCGGTATCCCTCCACTGCCGCATTAAAGTGTGTTATCGGACAAGTTACGCCGCTACCGCTCGGAGCATCAGCCTTGCCAATCACCTGAGTTGTCCTAATTCTATCGTCCACTTAAGGGCTACGGCTTGACCAGTAACACGACAGCATAGGCAGCAATGCCTTCCTCCCGTCCCGTCGCATCCAGTTTTTCGTTCGTGGTCGCTTTAATGCCAACTTGATCCGGCTGGAGCTTGAGGACAGTTGCCAGTCGATCGCGCATTGCCGCAATATGCGGCTTCAATTTAGGGCGTTCTGCCACAATTACCGAGTCGATATTGCCAATCTGCCAACCTTGCGCCTGAATTAATTGATCCACTTGCTCTAACAGTTTCAAGCTATCGGCTCCTGCCCATTGGGGATCGGTGGGCGGGAAGTAATGACCAATATCTCCCAAACTCAATGCCCCCAACATGGCATCCATAATTGCATGGGTCAGGACATCGGCATCACTATGTCCCAATAACCCTAAACTATGGTCAATTTTAATCCCCCCCAGAATTAACGGACGTTCTGGCACCAAGCGGTGAATATCGTAGCCATTGCCAATCCGAATCATCGTCAATTATCCTCTCCAGATTTACTCATGCTCTCAAAGTCAGGCTCAGGTTGCGGCTCCTACTGCTGCGATCGCCGCTTCCAGAGCGATCGCCACATGCGTCCAGTGGGTTCCCCCCTGGCAAAACAGGATATAGGGTTCGCGTAATGGCCCGTCTGCCGAAAATTCCGAGGTACTGCCATCAATAAACGTCCCACCCGCCATAATCAATTGACTTTCATATCCCGGCATACCCGCTGGAATGGGATCGAGGTAGGAACCGATCGGGGAATGTTGTTGAATCGCGCGGCAGCAGGCAATCAGTTTTTCCGGCGACCCTAACTTGACGGCTTGAATCACATCCCGACGTGCCGCCAACGGCGAGGGATTCACCGGATAGCCCAAATGCTCAAACACATAGGCGGTTAAATGGTTGCCTTTCAGGGCTTCACCCACCATTTGGGGAGCCAGAAAGAGTCCTTGAAATAGCAAGCGGTTTTGGTCAAAGGTAGCCCCACCGGAACTGCCCACCCCAGGAGCCGTCAGCCGACAGGTTGCCATTTCCACTAACTCCGCCCGTCCGGCGACATACCCCCCTGCCGTAACGATCGTTCCCCCCGGATTTTTGATTAGTGACCCTGCGATCAAATCCGCGCCTACCGCCGTCGGTTCCTGAGTATCAACAAACTCGCCATAGCAGTTATCCACAAAACAAATCGTGTGGGGATTTTGCTGTTTCACCAGATGAATAATTTTTTCAATATCCGCGATCGATAAACTGGGTCGCCAGGAGTACCCACAGGAACGCTGAATCAGGACTAACCGGGTCTGCGGACGAATGGCTTGGCTCAACGCCTCCCAAGCGATCGTGCCAGAGGGGGTTAGCTCTAATTGACGGTAATCAATGCCAAAATCCTTAAGGGAACCTTGAGACTCACCCCGTAACCCGATCACTTCTTCTAACGTGTCATAGGGAGCGCCAGCCACCGCGAGCATTTCGTCTCCGGGGCGCAAAACCCCGTAGAGGGCGCAGGCGATCGCATGGGTGCCGGACACAAACTGGACTCGCACCGCCGCTGCTTCGGCTCCCATGACTTCGGCAAAGACACGATCGAGTGCCTGCCGTCCCAGGTCATCATGACCGTAACCGGAGACTCCGGCAAAATGGTGTGTCCCGATGCGGTGTTGGCGAAATGCTGCCAGTACCCGTCGCAGATTCTCCTTGACCTGAGCGTCAATACCAGAAAAAATCAGGGATAATGCCTGTTTTGCTTCTTCTAATAAACCAGAACCGTTCATTCGTGCCTCGTTCTTCTGCGGGAAACCCAGGTGCGTACACATCAGCGGCGATCGGCGTCGGGATGTTGTCCAGATCACCTTCGCGAGTTCCATCTACTGAGCGAGGTCTATTGTCGCGCAAATTGGGTACTGTAAATCAAACTGAGAGTACTGCATGACTGTTGCAACTTCAAACAAACTTAAACCGGATTGGGTCATTATCATCTATATGGCACTCCTGCACTTAGGCGCTCTGGCTGCCTTTTTGCCGGGAACCTTTAGCTGGTCAGCAGTCGGTGTAGCCTTGTTCCTACACTGGGTGACTGGGGGGTTAGGCATCACCCTCGGGTTTCATCGCCTGGTGACTCACCGCAGCTTCCAAACTCCGAAATGGCTGGAGTATTTTTTGGTGTTTTGTGGCACATTATCCTGCCAGGGCGGACCGATCGATTGGGTCGGAATGCACCGTATCCACCACCTCCACTCGGATCAAACCCTTGATCCCCATGATTCGAATCAGGGCTTTTGGTGGAGTCACATGGGCTGGATGCTGCATGATCTACCGATTCGGTCAGAAGTACCCCGCTTTACCAAAGATATTAATAGCGACCCGGTGTATCTGTTCTTACAAAACTATTTCATCCCGATCCAGGTTGCTTTAGCCATTGTGCTTTACTTGATTGGCGGTTGGCCGTTTGTCGTTTGGGGTATTTTTGTGCGGATTGTGGCAGTCTTCCATTGCACCTGGTTAGTCAACAGCGCCACCCATCAATTTGGCTACCGTACCTATGAATCGGGCGATCGCTCCACTAACTGCTGGTGGGTCGCGGTATTAACCTATGGCGAAGGTTGGCATAACAACCACCATGCCTATCAACATTCTGCCCGTCATGGCATGCAATGGTGGGAAATTGACCTAACCTGGATGACGATCCAATTTCTGCAACTGCTGGGATTAGCCACCAAAGTGAAACTAATCGATCAGAAGGAAGCATAGGACGGTAAATTCAATCGAACGATTGCGAGGAGTGTTCTACGGAGCGCTCCTCAACGTTTATTAGGGCTACTATTGATTCTGAGCTTGAGGTTGGGGAGCGGGGGTTCTACTCTGAAAGGCATCCAGTCCCAGTTGAATCGTCACATCAGAATCCAAACTTCCTGTCCCATCAATGCGAACTTCGCCAAATCCTAGCGATCGCTGCACTGCCTCCGCCCCATCCCGATCGCCCTGTTGGGCAATAATCCGCGTGGTTCTCAGGGATTCGGTATAGGGACGATCGACCAAAATATTGCTGTACCCCACACTCCGCAGTTTATTCTCTAGCAGCTCTGCCGCATTCCGTTGGCGGGTACTGTCTTGAATCGAAATCCGTAACCGCTCCAGATTGGGCGTGGCACTATACTGGTAGCCAATATCAAAATATTGCGCCATCATGCCACCAATTCGACTCTCATCGGGGAGCCAGTAGCTGGCATCATACTCCCCGGGTTCACTAAAGCGCCCAGGCACAATCAACATTTGGATCTTCGATCGCTGAGTTTGAGCGGCGAAACCCGTTAAAGCAACCAGCTCTTCCACACTCAAATTGGTATCAATATGGGACTGAATAATCGACAGAATTTGCGGTAACCGAGCTACTGTAGCGGGATTTAAGACTTGCTCAGACAGGGCACGAATCACCATTTGCTGGCGCTGGATCCGACCTAAATCCCCATTCTCGTCATATCGGAACCGCAAGAGTTGCAGCGCCTGCTCACCATCCAAATGCTGCCGCCCTGCTTTCAAATTGACATAAAAATGCTGGCTATCATCGCGATATTTCATGTCCTTGGGCACATGCACTGTCACCCCGCCCAGCGCATCAATCAACGCTTGTACCCCCTGAACATTCAGCGTCACATAGCGATCGATCCCCACCCCATTCAGTAACTCGCTGGTCGTCCGAGCGCTCAAAGCCGGGCCGCCAAGTTTATTCGCCGCATTAATCTTCTGGGTGCTGTAGCCGGGGATCGGCAAGCGCGTATCTCGCGGGATCGACAGTAAGACCACTCGTTTCGTGGCAGGATCGAAGCGTAGCAACAACATCGTATCGGTCAAACCATCAAAGGAATTGACCAGGGAATGATACCCTAGCCGCCGCAGGTCAGGATGGTCGTCCGCCAGATCGCTGGTTAAAACCTTGACTCCTAACACCAGGATATTGACTGGGCGGGTCAGTTCGGGCAGTTGCAAATTGGTGGAGGAGGTAGAGATCGGTTTGCCTTTGGAAAACACCGCCGCTTCTGCTGCCGAAAACTTTCGTTGCATCAGAGGGGTACTTGCCATCGTTACCGCCAGAAGTGCGCCAGCCGTCGCCGAGATCATTGCCACCCCAACCAACCCGAAGACTAACCACAACCAGCGTTGATTTGGACTACGCTTCGGGACTTTCCGTAGGGCGGGCTTATATTTCCTGACCGGAGGAGATGGTGGCTTTGCTCGATTCGATCCTTGCACTGGCTTGCTTCCTCTACCGCATTCGTTACAACTCCCAGCAGCAGCATGTTAACAACAATTTCCTGGCTTGCCACAAAAATTCTGGTCTTAACGACGATATTCTGCTCTTAACTGCCGATAGGTTAACGAACCAAAATCCAATGGAGTGTTTTCATCACAGCACTTTTGGCAGTACCTCCTGCCGATAGATAAATTATTGTTGCTTAAAGCGTCAATTCCGCATTAGTTTGGCGACGAATGGCAACGATCGCGGGTTTTGGTGGCTGATTCGCCTGTTTACTCGGCCAATTCGATCCGATCGGCACCTGACGGGTTTGCAGGAATTCCTGACCATCCGTGGTACGCAGAGCAATTTGGCGGGTTTCACTAGCCATGGCTTGCCGTATCCCCTGCACTTCACCGGGATGTTGCACTGATAAAAACAAGGTTTTGTGATCCGCCGTAAAGCAGGGTCCCGTCGTTTCACAATCCATCGGTCCAATGCCAAATAAATGGGCTTGTCCCGCCGCCTCACCCCGGAGCGGTATACACCAGATCGCATTATTGCCATACACCCCGCGCAAATCGGAGGCAGGCAACGGCACCCCATTTTTAGCCACCCGACCGGCAGGAATGCTTTGGTTGAGTTTGTCCGAGGACATATCCGTCACCATCCACAGATTACCTCTGGAGTCGAATGCCAGATTATCCGGGTTGGCAAACCCCATTCCCCCGATCGCAGGTTCGCCTCCCGTCACCATCATTTCCCATTGAAACGTTAGGGCGGCGGGATCATTACCATCCTCCTGTAACCGCATCACCCAACCATATTCATAGGCAGTATTGCCATCCGGCCCCTTAAAAATCCGCACATCCGGACTACCATCCGTCTTACTGATCGCTCCCGAAGTAAATGCAATCAGCAGGGTACCATCCGGAGCAATCTCAGTATCCTCAGGACGGGCGGTGCAGGTCGCTCCTGCCGCATTTGCCGCTAGGTGAGCATCAATTAAAATTGCCCCCTGTTGCTCGATCGCATCCCCAATATACAAATCCCCCAAAGTTTTGAATTGCTGCTTAAAGGCGGCAATCGCGTCAGCATCGGTCGCTGGGAATGCACCTCCCTGGGGACGTTGGGGCAACGGTAGCATCACTCCGGCTAACATCGCTGGGCTGACTGGATCGACGGGCGTATCGGCGGCTAACGGAAGCCAGCGTCCTGTACCATCGGCAGCAAACTGGGCAGCATATAATCTTCCCTGCTCAAACAACCGTGAGTTTGCCTTGTCTTTGGGATCAACCACCGTTCTCTGGCTGACAAATTTATAGAGATGACCACCCCGACGATCGCAGCCCGAATACACAACCAGGGGTTTTCCGGCTTCGGCTCGGATGCCCACTGCTTCATGGCGATAGCGTCCCAACCAGGTGTGCTTTGTGCCATAGTCCTGGGGATTTGCCGGATCCACTTCTACCATCCAGCCATACTTATTCCCCGCCAAGCCAAACACATTGCCTAACCCCACTAACTCTTCATTAGTTTGGCGGAAGGGACAGGCGCGGGGATGAAACGAGGTGCCATCGGCACAAACCGCTTCCGGGACTTGAGTTTGAATATTTTCTTCTGCACTCAGCACCGTTCCCCAGGGCGTTGTCCCACCCGCACAATTCTGGAACGTGCCAATAATCTTGTCACCCAGACGATCGAGATATCCTAATCCCTGAGTTTTACGAAATACCGCCGTTGCCGGGCCGGAAGCCTTGAGGTAACGCCCATCGGTTAAACCCGAAATTCCGGTAATCCGGCGATCGCGGTCAGAGTCAGTCCGTTGCCATTGCCCATTGGATTGACGACGTATTGCCATCACCCCAATACCTTGATCGATTAACGCCTCCTGACAAATTAGCTGCACCTGTTGTTTAATCGGATCACCATCGGGTAACGCATAGGCATTCAAGCCATCTACTTCCGCCGGTTTTGCCGCCGCGATCGCCGCTTCTACTGCCTGTTTCACCGCCGCAAACGGCAAGGGCTTGCCAATCACCTGTTCATAGGTCTGCGTCCAAGGAATGGCACTAATGTATTCAAAATTGATGGTGAGCCAGCCCCGATCGGATCCCGTCTCAATCAGCGAGAGATAATCGTTGTTATAGCCACAGCGAGAATCACCCAGCTTATCGCCCCAACTCGCAATCACATCATAGGTAAAGCCATCCGGCAGCACGAGGTCATCCACAACTTCGTACTGGCTAAAATCAGTCATCTGTTGAGCGGCTGATAAACCGTAACTGGGAAGTGGCAGGGGGGCTTTGAGAGGTTGAAATCCCAACACTTTAGCCATTGCCTCCAGTGGGGATTGGGAGCCACCTAACCTCAAACCATGACAGGCGGCGGCGCTGACACTCACGCCTAGAAATAACAGAAAGTGTCTGCGGTTAAGAGCCATAGAAAATTGTCAAGAAGCACAACACTAGGCGCGACATTGGCGCTCTCAAACTGTATGACGATGGCTTTAAGAGTAGCTAATGAGTAGATTAAATTTATCTAGCCACCACTAACTAATGTCACGAATTGCCGCCTGGGCTTCTCGGCGTAACCCATTGGCAATCCGAAACAATTCCTGCCCAGTATGCAGGTAATAGTCATCATAGTTAGTGGTGAAAAATTCCAGTTGCTCAATGCCATCGCCAATCTGATCCAGACAATAGTAAAGATGTGCCGCCACACTGGCGATCGCGGGAGGATTCGGCACCGAACGAAACAAACGTTCTGCCTGCCGCAGCCGATCGTGGCAATCCTCTAAATAATCTTGAAAATCTGCCATTAACTCATCATCAAACGGATCCGCCGCCAACTCATTAATTTGAGCTTGCAGGGGCTTCAGGATCTGCTGAATTAAGCGAGTCACGGGGCTGTAGACCTGCTGTAACCACAGTTCCAAGTGTTCATCCGCCTGCTGACTACTCCGCTGCTGCTGGCGATAGTACGCTTGCGCCGCTGCCGTCCGTTGTTGCCGGGTTGCTGAGGTCTGGTGAAAGTCCCAGGTATCAGCTACGACACGAGACCGTTGTAACCGCTGCTGATCATACGATCGCCGATTTTGCGGATCGCCCAAGATTTCATAGGCAGCATTCACCCTGGCAATCTGATCGTGACTGCTCGTATGCAGATTACTGTCAGGATGAAACAGTTTCGCCAGACGACGGTATGCCTGTTTGATTTCAGCCTGAGTTGCCGTGGGGCTAACTTCAAGAATGCGGTAATGATCGGGATGAGCCATACAGTCATTCTATCGCCAGTTCAGCAGGGCTTGAGAACCCGAACAGTGGCTCTTTTCCCAGGGTGCATCAAGCGATTTTCTCCCCCTAGCCACCAGAAACCGTCGTTAGTTCTGGATCTTGAAACATGGGTGTACTTAAATACCGTTCACCAAAGCTCGGCTGAATCATCACAATTAAGCGATCGCGGTTTTCCGGCCGCCGCCCCACTTGAATAGCCGCATACAGCGCCGCGCCACTGGAAATCCCGGATAACAGTCCTTCCTCCCGAGCCAACCGCCGACCATAGGCGATCGAGTCATCATCGGAGACGGCAATAATCTCATCCAACAAATTCACATTCAGCACCGGGGGAATAAACCCTGCCCCAATCCCCTGAATCTTGTGCGCCCCGGCATGACCACCGGACAACACAGCACTATTTGCAGGTTCGACGGCGATCGCTTGAAATCCCGGCTTGCGGGCCTTAATTACCTCTGCCACCCCTGTAATCGTGCCGCCTGTCCCAACACCAGCCACCATAATATCGACTTGACCATCCGTATCTGCCCAGATCTCTTCGGCAGTCGTCTCGCGATGAATTTGCGGGTTTGCCGGATTGCGAAACTGTTGCAGCATGTAGGCATGGGGCAGGGTATCGACAATTTGCTGTGCCCGTTGAATACAGCCACTCATCCCTTCAATTCCCGGTGTCAGTTCCAGTTCTGCCCCATACGCCCGTAGCATAGCTCGCCGTTCTGCACTCATCGTCTCAGGCATGGTGAGAATCAACCGATAGCCCTTCGCGGCGGCAGCCATTGCCAGCGCAATTCCGGTATTCCCCGAAGTCGGTTCCACTAACACAGTTTTACCGGGAGTAATTAAGCCTTCTTGTTCCGCCGCATTGATCATACTGACCCCAATGCGATCCTTCACCGAAGCAGACGGATTCATACTTTCCAACTTCACCACAATCCTTGCCAAACAACCTTCCGCTTGAGGAATCCGATTTAGTTGAACCAACGGAGTACGACCAATCAGTTCGGTGACATTTTGCACAATATTCATGGTGAAGAGGAAAAAGTAAAGGAATCAAGATTGATAGCAAACTAAAGGCGACGCTAAAACCGTAGCTGTTGCCTTTCGCCTTTATAGTCCATCCGGAGTTCTAGATGTAATACATAATGTCAAGCTGCCGTCGGGCATCTCGCTTGTCACACAAATCCTTCAGTGTGTACCGTTGCAGCACTGCTTTCGCCGCCTGGTTCGCCTCCTGCCAGATTTCCACAATCACCGCATTTTCAACATTTTTAGCCGGAGAATCACTTTCGCCAATCTCAGCATCGGCACCATCCAGTGAATTCATCACCTCTAGCAAATTAATCTTCCAGGGTTCACGAGCCAGGACATAGCCGCCCCTCGCTCCCCGTTGCGATCGCACCAAGCCAGAACGCCGTAAGGTTGCCAATACCTGTTCCAGATAGCGATCGGGAATCTTTTGCAGTGCCGAAATTTGGCGAATTTGTAACGGTTCACCACTTTGATAGTGAGCGGTTAACTCAATCAGTGCCAGGAGGGCATATTCGTTTTTACAGGAAAGTTCCACAGAATTTACTTACCCCTTGGACAAACCAGATCAAACCAACTGTTTCTCTCTCTATCATACTACGGTTCATCACTAGGGTTTTGCCAGTTTGCAAATAAAAAGCCCCGCAACATAGCAGGGCGTTCAGGTAATTCATTTCACTATCAGGGGAAGCTGCCGATCACGGTTCGGATTGCACCAACTGAGCGATCGCCAGCAACCGAAATCCTTAGAACGAGAAGGTCGTCCGCAGCACTCCAACCACCTGAGTATTGTTGTCGTTGTTATGGTTCGGGTTGAAGATCACAAATACGCCAGGGGTAATCGCGATGTTATCCGAAATCCGATAGCGGTAGAGGGCTTCCACGTGGATGCTGGTATCGTCGTTGCGGTTATCGCCACCCGTTACTTTAGGGGGTACACCAACGATGAGACCGGCCAGGTTACCCCGCTTCCCTAAATCGGGGAATGCCAGATACAGCGCTCCATTCATAATCGTGGAGTCACCATTACCACCACTTTCCTGATCGGCAAACATGGCACTATACCAGCCACCAATGATAAAGGTGGGGCTGAGTTTGTACTGGAGTTGGACACCAAACGCATTCGCTGAAGTTGCTACACCAGTACCAAACGGAGCCGTAGCATTAAAACCACCGGTACTACCCGTGAGGTTAACGCTGCCACCAGGGTAATAGGAACGGGCATAGGTTAGACCAGCGCCAAAGTTCCCACCGCTATACACCAGTTGCGCCAAGGCACTATAGGAACCATTGAATAAACCATTCTTCGGGCTGGGATCGCTACTGCCACCGCCACCAACATCCCCAGTGTAACCGCCTTCCAACCGGAAGTTATCACTGAACTGGTATGCCAGAGTCAAACCAGCCGCACCATTCTTACTGGGGTTACCAGCCCGGAAGATCGGGTTAAAGCGACCGAAACGTGAGACGGCACCGTTACCACTACTTTCAAAGGGGCTGAGGGTAGTGACTAGACCATCTGAAGTGTATTCGTTGTTGATTGCATCGATCTGAATCCGCAATCTGCCATCTGCCAGGGGAAAGCGATAGTTCAACTTATCCACTTCCACAGCATTATCGGTATTGCTATCAAAGGAGAGGCGAGACATCTGTGTCCCGGTGATCCCAGTGTAGTTCGGTATATTACCGGCATTCAACCGAGTTTTCAGGCGATCGCGACCCGAGAAGCTGGTATCAAAGTTGAGACGCACCCGATCGGAGAAAGTGGTTTGGCTGTCGTCATCATCACTATCCACAGCATCGCCAAAGGTATCCGAGATCGCAAAGATCGCTTCACCATTGAGTTTGGTGGTGGTAGAGAATTGCTGTCTCTCCAGCGTCGCTGTCCGAGTTTCCAGACCATCGACCCGACCGCGCAACGCTGCTAGTTCAGCCCCAAACTCTTCCTGGAGCCGTTGTAGCACCAGCAAATCTTCTTTGCTGACGTAATCATTTCTAATGGTGTTGATCAGTTCCGTGATCCGATCCATGCAGGCATTCAAACCGGCAGCGAACTCATACCGGGACAGGGAGCGATTACCCCGGTAGGTACGATCGGGATAACCAACGATACAACCGTAGCGCTCAACCAGGGATTGCAATGCTTGGAATGCCCAGTCAGTCGGTCTAACGTCAGTTAACTGAGACACTGAAGTAACTTGATCAATGGCTCCCATTCCAGCGCCTTCGGCGGCATACGAGCCAACTTGATCGATCGCCTCGGCATTAGCAGCCTGGGCAATTTCCATCGGACGAACACTCTCGATCGCTGCCATCTCAGGCGCAGCGGCTTCTACCTGTGCAGCACTGGATAATCCAGAGGACTCCGCCGCTTGAGCGGCAGTTGTGGCTACAGAAGTAACAAAAGCAGCACTCAGAATTGCCGGGGTAGCCAGCAGCAGTTTCCATTGGGTCTTTGACATCATAATGTCTCACTCACACCTGACTCAGGACAATCTCCAATGTGTGTCACCCTAATCCCTACTATGTCGATCGGGATTAATAGGGTTCCGCAAGGAAGACCTCTAAAGTATACATCACCCCTCTCAAGATCCAAATAGCTGTAAGTCTTTTCTGATAAGGTTTTCCGGATCATAGATCGGAGTGAACATCGGTAAAGCCGTGAAGTTTCAAGTAGTTAGGGCAAAAAATCGCACAAGATGAACAATTTCTAGCCACCCCAAATGCTAAGGCTGGCAAAACAAATCAGGACGCTGAAGTTACTCAACGCCCTGATCTGCACATCATCAATAGATGTTAGTTAAACCGCGATCGCCTTAGAAGGTGAAGGTGGTTCTGATTGTACCGATGATTGCATCATCCCCGTTATTGAAGGCATCCGAGGATGGGTTGATCACCCAAATTACGCCCGGAGTAATGGAGATATTGTCGGTCAACTGATACTTGTAGAACGCTTCCACATGGATAGGATTTTGAGCGTCTTCAAAGTAAGGTTGTACCCCTGCCATCAGACCCAGCAAGTTGCCCCGCTTACCAATGTCCGCAAAGGCAAGTCCCAAACCGTAGGTCCAGGCATCAAAATCACCACTACCACCAACACCTTTCAGGTTGACATCCAGGTAAGTCCCAAAGGCATTGATTGAGATGGTGGGGTTGAGCTTGAAGGCTGCCGACAAACCAAAGGCATTGACTTCAGCCCCTCTGGTTAAAGGCAGAACGAAGTTGTCTAGACCCGAACCAACCACAGAAGCACCGCCACCGCCATCAAAGATACCGGTCTTGCGGTAGGCGTTCACGTAGGTAGCACTGACGGATAGATTGCCGTTCATGCCAGTGAAGTTGATCTGAGCCAAGGCACCGTAGTTACCATTGAACAGACCACCACCAGCAACAGGCACATTAGCACCACCACCAGCACCAGGTAGATCAGAGTTGTCCGCCAGGTAACCCAAGCTGAGCTTGAAGGCATCGCTGAAGGAATAGGTTAGACCTAGACCCGAACCACCCCCGATCAAATAGATGGGGTTGCGTTGAGCAAACATCGACAGCGGCCCATTACCACCATCAAAGTTTTCCATCAAACCCGCGCTAGTTGGGGCATAGTCATAGTGCAAACCACCCACCGCAGGGATGTAAACTTGCAGCTTGTCATCCATCAGCGGGAAGTAGTAAGCCAACCAGTCTACTTTGACATCGTTATTCCCTGTGCTGCCAAATTGGAAGGTTTGGGTGCCTTCAACTAGGTCAGGCCCATCATTCATGTTGAAGAGAACCGCATTACCCGCCGCTAAACGAGTAACGAGCAAGTCTTTACCCGAGAAGCTGGTGTTTAGAGCTAAACGAACCCGGTCTTGGAACACCGTATTGTTGTCTGCACCATCGTTTTGACCAAATTCACTGGTAATGCCAAAAATGGCTTCTCCAGACAACTTGGTGGTGGTGGAGAACTGTTGCCGTTCCAAAGTAGCGGTACGAACTTCTAAAGCATCTACACGTCCACGCAGAGCCGCTAACTCAGCCGCGAACTCTTCCTGTAGGCGTTGTAGGACGAGCAAGTCTTCTTTCCGTACCAGATCGCCCGTAGCAGCCGCGATCAATTCCTGGATCTTATCCATACAGGCGTTTAGACCAGCCGCGAACTCATAACGAGTCATGGCTCGGTTGCCCCGATAGGTGCGATCGGGATAACCCACGATACAGCCGTAACGCTCAACCAGAGATTGCAATGCTTGGAATGCCCAGTCGGTCGGTCTAACATCGGTCAACTGAGATACCGAGGTCACCTGCCCCATCGAGGCGGCACGATTGCCTTCGCGGGTATAGCGATTCACCTGATCCAAGGAAGAGGTGTCTAGCTGATCCACTCCCGTTTGGGGAGCTGCTGGCACTGCTTGAGCAATGGTTTGAGGTGCCGCGATCGCAGGAGCCACAGGAGCGATCGTCTCAGGCTGGGAAATGGCTGGAACTTCAGTCGCCGGAACCGCTAGTTCTGCACTAGTAATTGGCAGTTGAGTAGTTTCAACGATCGAATCGGCAGGAATTGACTCGGTAGTAACGGTAGTTTCCGCTGCGGTGGCAGATGCTGAGATTGCCAGTGCCGCACCTAATGCTGCCGGACTAACCAGTAATGACTTTAACCAGATTTTTGACATGCTTCGTCCTCCTCACACTGACGTTTAGCAACAATTCAGCGGTCTTTAAGCTATCAGTCTATCGGCTAGGTTTGCTTAGACTTAACGCTGTAGATTTACTCACCCAACAAGCGTAATCCAGATTACGAGGTTGATCAAGGGTATATTGTCAGCCGCAATACATTTGTTGATATATGACCAATCAGTTATCCATAGTTTAGCCGCTAGGACAGGGATTTAGAAGATGATTCAACATTTTTTTATTACCGATCGCTAATCTGTGAAATCATGCCCTAATACAGCGAATACCTGCCGTTGTTCGAACAAATGCACTAAGTCGGCATTGAGTTTGTTTTGATCAGCTTCCTGGTACAGAATGCGGGTTGCCGCCGTAACGGATAAGCGACGTTTATATGGACGATCGCTTGCTGTTAGAGCATCATATATATCTGCGATCGCCATGGCTTGCGATTGAATTGGAATGTCTGCCTGCTGTAATCCCTGAGGATAGCCACTGCCATCCAATTTTTCATGATGACTGTAGGCGATCGTGGGAACATCCTGAAGTTGCTTAGTCCAGGGAATTCGTTTCAGGAACTCAAAGGTATGGGTGACATGGGACTGAATCACATTGCGTTCCGCTTCAGTCAAATTCCCCCGTCGTACCATCAATTGTTCCAGTTCATCCGGGGTAATCAGGGGCTTGTAGTGTCCATCCATATCCCGATAGGTGATCCGCGCCAATTCCTGAAGCTGGGCTAATGGTTCCTCTGCCAATACCCGGGGTTCATCGGCTTCCAGTAACAATTCCCAATAGTGCTGAAGTTGCTCAATCACCTGCCCCAACTGTCGATCGAATTGGGTCAATGCCTGACAATGCTGGCAATAGGGATGGCTAACATCCGGATGCTTGCTCAAATGGTCAGGATGTTCTAACAAATATCTAAATTTAGTTTGGGCACAATCCAACTCCAGGGTGCGCTGGGCTAAGGCAAAGCGGTGCTTAACAACTTCTAGCTGTAAGGGATAGAGCTTTTTGGCTTTACCCAGAATTGCCTCTGGTACGCCAACCTTGCCAAAGTCATGCAGAAGGGCAGCATAACGAATTTCCTGCAACTGGCGATGATTAAAGGAGAACGATCTTAGGGAACCCGTTGTCACCGAGTTCACCTCTTGACTTAAGCGCACCGTCAGGTCTGCCACCCGTTCGGAATGCCCGGAGGTGCAGGGATCCCGAGCTTCAATAATTTGTACTGATGCTCGGACAAACCCTTCAAACAAATTTTCAATACTTTCCTGTAACTGGTTGCGTTCGATCGAAATAGCAGCTTGACTGGCTAGAGATTTGAGGATACGTTTTTCCCAGTCAGTGTAGGGTTGAGTTACCTCTAAGGCGTTTTTGTCAGTGACGACGATATCGGGGCGGATCTTGCGGTTGATCAGTTGGAGTACCCCGATCACATCCCCTTGCTGATTTTGCATCGGTAACACCAGCACCGATCGCGTCCGGTAGGCAAGGCTTTCATCAATACTGCGATCGATCTGGTAGGGCACATTAGCGGGAGAATCGTAAGCATCCGGCAGATTTAAACTGCGACCCGTTAATGCCACATAGCCTGCCAAACTGTTGCGAGTCAATGGCATGGCAAATTCTCGTAACGAGGTGAGCGGCTTGGAGAAGTTTTGTGCCACTTTAAACAACAGCATCGGCACTTCGCCACTATGGTCAATCAGGTAAACGCTGCCAGCATCACTCCAGGTAATCTCCCGACTTTTCGTTAAAATCAGATTCAGTAACGCTTCTAAATCATGGGTGCTAGAGAGGGCAGTGCCGATCGCTAACAACTGTTCAATAATTTCGGCGGGATCGGTGGACTCCTGCAAAGGCGATTCCGGCACATCCTCATCCGTTTCCATCATCCCGACTTCAGATTGGCGCGTCCACATGTTCCTGCAATCCCTTAATGATTCGATTTAGGCGTTTCGATAACTCATGAGCCGTCAGAAAAGTTGGAAGACCAAAATGGGGAGCCAGAACCATTTATCCCCAATCATCAAGCCAATGCCAAGCCAAACCAGTCCCACACCGCATGGCACACTCTATATCTCCTACTTTAGAGGGTTAAGTACACCATCTCCCGATGTTTGCAGTTTTGACAAAATTAGCACACCCCTAACACGGTACGCTGATTCTTCATCTCATGCTAATGAGCATAACTGAGCGATCACAGAGATTAGAAGAGGCAACCGATGGGTAATCAGCAAATCAGGCGCTACTGGGCATGGGGATTAGGGATCATTTTGTTGGCGACGCTGCCGGGATATGTCATGCCACTGTTCGCACTGGTGCGACTTGATACTACGGTGCTGAATGTCGCTCAGCAGCAACCCGAAGATCCAACTACGGTGTTGCAGCAGTTAGCGCAGGTCAACGTCATTTATTTAGGCGAAGTCCATGATCGCGCCGCCGATCATCAAGCCCAACTAGAAATTATCCAGGCATTACACCAACAGCGACCTCAGATCGCGATCGGCATGGAGATGTTTCAACGTCCCTATCAGTCAATCTTGGATCAATACCTGGCGGGGCAACTGACCGAAGCAGAATTACGCACCTTAAGCCAGTACGACCAGCGCTGGGGGTTTGACTGGGAATTTTATGCCCCAATTTTGCGGTTTGCGAAAGCCCAGGGGTTACCCGTGATTGCGTTGAATACCCCGAGCGAAATTACCCGCAAGGTATCTCGATCGGGGCTAGAGAGCTTAACCCCCGCCGAACAACAATTGATTCCGCCGCGATCGGATCTTCTGGTTGGGCCGGAGGCGTATCGGCAACGGCTTCAGCAATTTTTCACTGATATCCACCAACATGCTGGACATAGTTTTAACTTCGAGCATTTTTTCCTGGCTCAGGTGATCTGGGATGAAACGATGGCAGAGCAGATTGCCAAAACCCTCCAATCATCCCCCGATACATTAATGGTAGTGTTGGCTGGCCAGGGACACATTGCCTACGGATATGGCATTCCTGATCGGGTTGCCCGCCGCTTACAAAAGCATCGATCGTTCCAGGGCAAATTTGTCCAGCGATCGATCCTACTCAATCCCGACCCGGAACTGCGTACCCCAACCCAACCTCGCAGTGCTGACTATTTTTGGGATACCTCGGCGGGTAATAAATAGATGATGCCGGAGATCCAGGTTAAGAGGACTGACAGCCAAAACAGGATCAAAGCCGGTAATGTCCAGGCTGTGCCCAGAGGCGCAATCAGTAGAGCGATGGCCGCAATCTGACTGACGGTTTTCAGTTTGCCCCACAGATTTGCGCCCTGAATTGCAGTGCTACCTTGCAGTTTCGGGTTGACCCGCCAACCTGCGATCGTCAATTCCCGCGCCAGGATCAGAAACACGCCCCAAGCAGGCACTTGCCCCAACTCGACTAACGGGAGCAGGGGAGCAAACACCAGCAATTTATCGACCAGGGGATCTAGAAATTTGCCTAACTCTGTGACTTGATTTAAGCGACGAGCCAGATAACCATCCAGCCAATCCGTACTGGCACCAATTAAAAATAGGGTGAAGACAACCCAGCGCATGGTAGGAGTCGGAGTATCTGCCAGACCATACAAAATAAAGGGCACGACGAACAACCGTGAAACCGTAATCCAGGTAGGGAGATTCATGAACCATCTACAGAAGGTAATCTCCCTGATTTTAGGCACAAAAAAAATCGGGGAGTGAAATCATTCCCCCCGCGATTCCTCTCATGAAGTTTTACAGTCTTTATAGGATAAAGGGCAATGCCAACTTTCTACAAGGGCACAGCGATAGCTTAACAGGCTCCTTGCTTGGTTAACACAACCAAGATCGTTTTTAAAATCAGTTGCAGGTCATAGACGATCGACCATTTCTTCTGGTAGGCAACATCCATTGCCACCACATCCTCAAAGTCTACAATATTCGATCGACCATTCACCTGCCACTCCCCGGTAATCCCTGGCTTGACATTTAAGCGCTCCCAGTGATGACGCTTATATCCCATCACCTCATCAACCGTAGGGGGACGAGTGCCCACAATACTCATTTGCCCCATCAGCACATTCCAAAATTGGGGAAATTCATCCAGGCTGGTCTTCCGCAAAAACCGTCCCACCCGAGTAACACGGGGATCATGGCGATTCTTGAAAATTCCCCCTTTGGCTTCGTTATTGACCAGATGCTTCAGTTTATCGGCATCGACCACCATAGAGCGGAACTTCCAGATCCGAAACGGTTTGCCGCGATACCCACACCGAATTTGACTATAGAAAATTGGACCAGGATGATCAAACTGAGTCGCAATCAGAACCGGAATGGCAATCAAGCCGGTTAGACTCAGACCAATCAACGCACCTACAATATCAATCAATCGCTTAGTCTTGCTGGTAATCGAAGGGTGAACCTGCAACTCTGGCTTCTGGGTTGAGCGAGAAATAGCAGGTCTAATAATCGTCGATCGCTCGCGTAACGCTGAGTGCAGAGTCGGGAGCGATGGGTGAGAGGGGCGAGATGTGGTAGTCACGATTGCAACTGTTCCGCTGATGATGTGTACCTCACCCTTAACATAGGTAGATTCCCTGAGAGATGCTAGCGAAACTCAGGACATTTGCCTAATCTTTGAAAAGAGAATAGCTTTATAAAGTTTCCGTGTTTTCTGTGAAGACTTACATAAAACGAGCGGTTATAAAGCAGAGGAAGAAATTCCTGAGCGCGTTAAATTCCGCTAGAGGCAGGCGTTTATCGCCCTACTCCAGCAAAAATGCAATTTCTGACCCCACCCCTCTGTAGCAAAACCAGCCATATTGGACGTAGTATTTTTTTATACATCGGTATTATTTCTGGGGCGGCTGGACGGGGGATACCCAGGGGATCGTGAGGGTTTGCCCGATTTGTCGCGCTACGGCGGCAGCTCCGTAACGATTCAGGTGGCTGGGATCCAGGAAAAAGTCATTGCGATCGACCCACCGATCACCGAGATCATGAAAAATCAATGAACTCGATCGGGCGACGTTGCGCATATAGGCACGGAAGCGCCACTCGTAATCACTCCGCACCCCATCCAGATAGATCCGATGCAACGGCAGATTGACATACGTTAAGGGAATCTTGTGTAACTCCGCAAACCGGATCACATTTTTGAGGGCAACCGTCGTTTGCTGCCCATTCAGATTAAAGTTCCGATAGTCCCCGTCATAGCGCCCTGCCACGCGAGGATAGCGCTGGAAGTACGTCTCGGGATTGAAGCGACCTGAAACAATTTGGAATCCCAGGGCTTCTAAGTAGCTTTTAGGCTTTAAGGCTTGTGCT
Organism: Pantanalinema rosaneae CENA516; assembly: GCF_050753385.1. NCBI lineage: Bacteria > Bacillati > Cyanobacteriota > Cyanophyceae > Leptolyngbyales > Leptolyngbyaceae > Pantanalinema > Pantanalinema rosaneae. Next base: position 76,680 of record NZ_JBLZFZ010000006.1, on the reverse strand, counting down.
GTTTTGGCATGGGCTAACTCTAGATTGACCTTCTCATCATTCGCTTTTTCAGCAGCAGAGGCAGCGATCGTCTGGGGGCGAATTAAATTCCTTAATGTCGTGCTACATAAGAGGTTATTAGCAGGCTGAGGAGCCACCGAATTCCCTGGAGCTACCCGTTTGATCCGTACCTGGGGTTGGATCGTAGTGTAGCTCGGCGGCATATCAATACAGATTTGTTTAAGGTCAAAGGCATTGATCTCCGGTACTCGGGGTCGCACCCCTGCCAATAACTGCTGATGCCCAGGTGAATTGATGATCTTTTGATAGGTGTGATCAATGCGCCCATTGTTAAAAGCCCGCGAACCATCTGCCCAAATAATCAATCGAGGTAACTGATTGGGGGCGACTAGATGCCGCAGTGTCCAGTCGGTGGTTTGTGCCGTTCCCCCATTCAAACTTAAGTTAAAGATTTTCAGGTTGGGATAACCGCGTTTTGCCAGCGTCTCCTGGAGGACGAGCGGATCCACCCCTTGCAATGCCCGCGAACTGCCAACAATTAAAATATCGGGAGTCCCCTGCTCTGCCAAGTAGTTGAGATAAAGCTGCACCTGGCGATCGAACTGCTCGCTATTAAAGCTGGGAAAGGGCGAATAGGTAAACTGAGTCAGTTCAGGCGGCTGGGCAGGGGAGGGAAATGGAGCAGGTACGGGGTTTGCCGGAATGGTTATTGTGCTGGAAGCCGGATCGGGAATGACAACCTGGGCAAGTTGAGGAGCCACTTGTCGTGCGCCCACAATGCCACTGGCAGCCAATAGCCCCGCGAGAGGCGCAAACAGGAAAAACCGCGACTTCCACGACATGGGAGGTTGACTCAAAAATTTCAGCAGCTTCATCAGGTCAGTGAATGCCTCAGGAGCAGGCATAGCAAGGCATGGAGTCAGTGTAACGAGTCACGCGATCGGATTCGTTACGCTCACCCTCACCCATCCTAACGGGGTTTGATGGCAGATGGTATGCCTAACTCATCGTTACCCTTGTTGCCCGGCGCTCAGCGCTTCTGAAGGTGGCAAACACTGAATGGAAATTTCTGAGGTTCTGGGATACTGCTGTAACAAATTCATGAATCCGGCAATATCAAAACTCCGAGGGTCTAAGCGCTGACCCGAGCGATCGACAGCCTGGTGGGTCGTGATTCGTGCATCCGGTACACCCGTTTTTGCCACTAACCAGGCCAGAGATTGGTACTGCGCTGGAGTATAACCCGTATGCCGACGGGCATTATTATTCCCACTGGGCGGCGTTTCTAGCGAAACATGATAGGCAAAATTGTTCACCGACCCCGCCAGCTTCGGATTGGTTTGGATCGACTCCACGCCGTTTAGTCCCACAAAGGCAGAATTACCCGCCCCAAAGGCTCGTTTATCCGGTGGCACCAGGTAAATAATTGTGCCATCCAGGGCAATTAGGGTGTGATAGCTTGCCTGGTCAGCATCGCGGGGATGGGGAGTCCGAAACAGGTTGAGGGCACTACTGGCAGAGCCCACGGTTTCATGTAACACGACGAGTGGCTCTAGCAGCGCTGGATTACCGTTTAAGTCCTGCAAGAAGCGATCGCCGTAATTGGTTGGATCAATTAACGCCACCTCTTCTCGGGGAGTAAACCCTGTGGCTGTTGCCGTTAAGACGGTAGACGATTGTGCCCCGGGGGCAGTATCACTGGCGGGAAGCTGGCGAAACCGAGATAGGGTAGCGGCACCAGGCACTAAACTAATTGCCCGTCGCTGTTGCAACACCCAGGCAGGGGGATTGGTTTGGCGGGGGTCGGGCTGAAGCGCACAGGTGCGGGGAATTGCCTCCTCCAGGCTAGAGTTCGGCGGTGTGATCGACGTATTGGTTGGGCGACCGGGAGCCTCAAACCCAGGGGGCGCAAATTGCGCCTGTCCAGAACTCAGCGTCACAGCAAGGCTGGTTAAACATAGGGCAACCAGTATCACGGTCAGCAGAAATTTGCGTCTCATACTCCTCATCACAGCCATATTGTTCAGTGAGCGATCGCCATGCAACTGGATTCGTTCTCGCCCGGTCAGGAGGTTAATGCTGAGCTGCGATCGGGAAAAATCCAATCCCTTGAAATTATCACAGTCTGGATAGATAAATAGAGGCGTAAGCGACAACACCTCTATCAATCTGGGAGTGCTAGAGGGGTGAGACAGGTAGCAAAACTACTGCCAGACCAGGACTTTAGCTTCGTACTCGGGTAGATCAATCAGGATATTGCGATCGCCCGCTTCAATGTCGTAGTTCCCAGTCCACTCATGCCAGGTGCCATCTGCCGGGAAATTCGGTACCCGATAGCCTGCCAGGAAATTGTCGGACAGGTTAGCCACCACCACTACCCGTGAGCCTTCATCATTCCAGCGCACGTAAGCCAATACCCCTGACTCCGGATCTTCATGGAAGAAATCGATATTAGCGGTATACAACGCGTGATTGGCTTTGCGGAGGGCAATTAATCCCTTGTAATACTCGAATAAGCCGCGATTCAGATCATTACCTAACAACGTCCAATCAATTTTATTCGGCTCGATCGTCTTATATTTGCTTTCGCCAAATTCCTGTCCCATCCAGATCAAAGGCACACCCATAGCAGTCATTAATAACACCGCGCCGAGCTTGATCCGCTTGAATGCCGCTTCATCTAAAATGCCGCGATCGCCCAGGTCTGCCATGATTCGGTTGTGATCATGGTTCGACAAGTAGTTGACCACATTGGTTGCCCCCAGGAAGCCCTGACGTTTGGCATCCAAGACATCCTTTAACCGCTCTAGATCAAGGGTGTCGCCACAAATATGCTCCAGCACACAATGGTAGAAGCTGTCATGCCAGCAACCATCCATCGGCCCATCCACATTCGTAATGCTAGTGGTTTCGGGAATATGCTCGGCGACGTTATAAAACGGTTTGGTTCCCGCCGATTGTTTGACCTCCTGCACAATCCAATGCATGAAGTCATAGTTGGCAATTTGTCGGGCGGCATCATACCGAATCCCATCAATGTGATACTCTTCCACCCAAAACCGCACCGTATCGCCAATAAACCGCCGCGCCGGATAGGTATCTAGAGCCTCATCATATAACTCGTAATTAAATTCGGGACCCCAGTTATTGTCCGGATCACGCGGTTCGTGATGATACCAATAGTCATGATCAATCTGGGTCAACGGGCTAGAGGCTTCCGAGTGGTTATAGATCCCATCCATCAGCACCCGAATGCCGCGAGCGTGACATTCATCGATCAAGTGTTTTAAGTCTGCCGATGTGCCATAGCTGGATTCAGTGGCGAAGAAGTGGCGCGGATTGTAGCCCCAACTGTAGTCGCCGGGATATTCTTTCACGGGCATCAGTTCGATCGCGTTAATGCCCAACTCACAGAGGTAATCCAGCTTTTCAACCACATGCTTATACTTGCCGCGTACCTTAGGATCGGCTTCTCCCCCTGAAAAATCCGCCACATGGAGTTCATAAATGACTAACTCATGATCGGCAGGCAGGGGCTTATCGTCATGTTTCCAGACATAGGTATCGACGATCGCTTCGCCATCCTTAATCCGAATCACGCCATTTTGCGTCGGATCATCAATATCTGTAGCATAGGGATCGACAACTTCTACCCATTGATCCGGCTCGAAAAACCAGCTTTTCGACTGCACCCGAAATTTATATTGATAAACGCCATCTTCTAACTCGATCGTGGTTCTAAAAAAGCCATCATCGCCCTTTTGCATGGGGATGTCTTGCCAGTCCGAAAATGAACCAATCAAAGCGGCTCCTTTGTTATAAGGAGCAAATAGCTTAAATTCGATTGCCTTTGCCATATAGACCCCAGAGAGATGTGTGCGGCGCGATCGCCACGATGCAGCTATTGTCTGAGGTAATCCCTATTACCCGCATCTTCCTACAGGCAAGGAATTTACTTAACGAGGAATACCTCTCTTGGAAGAGTCAAATTGGGCATCCTAAGGCAGCAATTATTTAAACGGTCAAATATATCACACCAAACCCGTGTGATTTCCGATACTCTGACGAACATTTATTATAGTGAGCGCGACCTCTAACGTCACCTATCCCACTTTCAATCTCCACATAATTGCTCTGCATAATCGATCTTAGGAGAGTTCAATCCAGTGAGTATGCGTCCATCTCTGTTGATACCACGGCGACAAGTCATTCGGGGACTACTGGCAACTGCCGCCTTTGCTGCCACAAGTTCTAAATTGGTTGGGTGTAGTTCTACCAGTACAGAAGCAGGGACATCAGGCAGTACCTCTGATGCTAAACCGTTAGTCATCGGGTTTATTTATGTCGGAGCAAAAGATGATTACGGCTGGAATCAGGCGCATGCCCTCGGGGCACAGGCGATCGCCAGCCTACCAGGAGTGAAATTAGTCGAACAAGCCAGTGTCCCTGAAACTAAAGAAGTTCAAGAGGTCATGCAAAGCATGATCGAACAGGATGGGGCAAGTATTATCTTTCCAACCTCGTTTGGCTACTTCAATCCACATGTGCTCGAAATCGCCAAGCAATATCCCGATGTCCAGTTTTTCCATTGCTCTACCCTGTGGCAGGAGGGGATGCCGACAAACATTGGCAACTATTATGCCGATACAGACGAAGGGCAATATGTTGCCGGACGGATTGCGGCTCAAACGACAAAAACCGGCAAATTAGGCTTTGTGGCAGCCAAACCCGTGAATCCGGTTCTCCGCAATATCAATGGCTTCATTATGGGTGCCCGTAGCATCAAGCCCGACATTGAAATGAAAGTGATCTTTACCGGGGACTGGAATGTGCCCGTGAAGGAAGCCGAAGCCACCAACTCCCTTGCCGATCAACGGATTGATGTCGTGGGGGTGCATGTCGATAGTCCCAAAGTGGTGATTGAAACCGCCGAGCGCCGGGGGATCTTCTCCTCGGGCTACCATACCGATCAGTCGGCTTTGGCACCAAAGGGCTACCTGACGGGCACCACATTTGATTGGGGACAAATTTACAAAGAGTATATTGGAAGCCTACAGGCAGGCAAAACCGTCGCCGATGGTGGCATTCCCCGCTTTATTGAGGGCAGCTTAAAGGAAACCTATGTGAAGATGGCACCTTTTGGTGCGGCGGTGTCAGACGCTGCCAAGCAAGATGCGGAAAAGACAGCCACCCAAATTGCGGATGGCTCTTTGACCATCTATACCGGAGAGATTAAGGACAACAGTGGCAAAGTCAGGATTCCCCAAGGAACAGCTTATAAGCTGAGTGATCCTGCCCTCGACAAGATTGATTGGTTAGCGGATGGTGTTCAGGGCAGTGTGAGTTAATCATCATGCTAAGAACCACACACTGGCGAAAAACCGCCGAAGCGATCGCTATTCCGATCGCCGCTTTGCTGGTTGCCTTAATTTTGTTTGGCCTCTTTTGCGCCTTTTGCGGCAAGAATCCCCTAGAGGTCTATGGGCTGATCTATAGCTCTGCCTTTGGCAATTGGCGTGTCTTTCAAGGCACATTACTCCGGGCAGCCCCCTTGATGCTGACAGCATTATGTACTGCCCTGCCCGCCCGACTAGGGTTAATGGTCATCGGCAATGAAGGGGCATTAGTCGTCGGGGGGATCGCCGCCGTCATGACGGGATTAGTCCTATCCTATGGCAGTGTCACCCCATCTCCCGAGCAACTCCAGCAGGTGCTTGCCCTACCTCCAATCGTGGTGCAGTTGGGTATGGCGATCGGGGGGATTGTGGCGGGTGGCTTGTGGATTGCCGCCGTTGGCGCATTACGCCATTACCGCGCTGTTAATGAAACCATTAGTAGTTTGTTGATGAACTACATCGCGATCGCCCTGCTGAATCATTTAGTTGGTGGCCCGATCAAAGATCCCGGAGAGACAATCAAAGCCTCTAGCTTTGCCCTACCGGATATCAATCGCTTAGCCAACCTGCCCACCACCCGGATTCACTACGGCTTACTCTACGGCATTCTCGTTTGCATCATTGCCTACGTGCTGATTCAGCACACGACCTTCGGGTTCGCGGCTCGCACAGCAGGGGGTAATGTTAAAGCCGCGCGGATTGCTGGATTACCTGTGGGTAAACTGACCGTGATCATCTGCTTCCTGGCAGGCTCCTGTGCTGGATTAGCCGGGATGGTCGAGGTGGCGGCGGTGCATGGACGGGTGAATGAATCCCTGGTGGCAGGCTATGGCTACACCGGAATTTTGGTGGCATTTGTCGCCCGATATAACCCGATCGCCTGCACGATCGTCTCGATTTTGTTAGGCGGCATTCTCGCCAGTAGTGGGGCGCTTCAGCGTAATTTAGCCATGCCCGATGCGACGGCTCTGGTATTTCAAGGTCTGGTGTTTCTGGTCATCCTCTACAGCGATTCTCTGTATGGACGCTTACGAATATTCCAGGATCCAGTGCCCAAAGCCACTGTACCGCCAGCTTCCTCCACCACAGCGACCGCCTGATGGCTAAAGTCACTTAAATAGTCCAGCAAACGTGAGCATAGAGGAAATAAGGGTATGGCAACAGACGCGATCGGGTGGTTAAGTGTTCCGTTAGGCATTTTGGCTGGAACCCTACGGGGTAGTGCGCCATTTCTATTTGTCAGCTTAGGAGAGTGTTTAACCGAAAAAAGCGGCAAGATTAACCTGGGTCTGGAAGGCACACTATTAATGGGTGCAATGAGTGGCTATGCCATTTCTTACCTGGGGGCGACTCAATGGGGGCTATCTCCAGCCGTTTCGCCGTGGGTGGGCGTACTGGCGGCGGGATTTGCCGGAATGCTGATGGGATTGATTCATGCCTGGTTATCTCAGCAACCACGGGTAAATGATATTGCGGTTGGTATTGCCATGATTATTTTTGGCAGTGGGTTGGCGTTCTTCCTCGGTAAACCGTTTATTCAACCCCAAGCGCCACGGCTACCCGTGTTGGAATTAGGCAAGCTAATTAGCAGTTCGCCGATCGTGCAATCTGCCTTACAAATCAGTCCCCTATTTATCCTGGGAGTGCTGCTGGCTCCAGCGATGAATTGGTTTTTCAAATCCACACGTCCCGGTCTATTTGTGCGGGCAGTGGGAGATAGCCCCGATGCAGCGTTGGCAATGGGCGTGTCCGTTAAGCAAGTCAGGATGTTATGCATTATTGCTGGCAGTTTCTTAGCCGGAATTGGGGGTGCCTATTTATCGCTGGTCTATCCCGGTAGCTGGACGGAGCGGATCTCCAGTGGTCAGGGGTTGATGGCAGTGGCGCTGGTGATCTTTGCTCGCTGGAATCCGATTCAATGTCTGTGGGCTTCCTTATTTTTTGGCGGCGCTCAGGCGATCGGGCCCACCCTGCAAGCCATAGGGATTGATAAAGGGTACTACCTGTTTAATGCCGCTCCCTATGTGCTGACGTTGCTGATTATGATTTTGACCTGCTCACCGAAGAAGACCCTATCCGGTGCGCCCGGAGCCTTAGGCACGATTAACAGCTAGGCGATCGTCACGGTTTGTTGGCATACTCGCAAATTTTCCCCAGGAGGCTAAGATGGCAGAAGTTATTCCGTCAATTCACCAGGGTTCCGTGTCTGAACTTGATGCTGCGATCGCCCCACCCGACCTCGAAGTGGTCAATATGACGAAACGCTTCGGGAGCTTGGTGGCATTGGATCAGGTGTCGCTACATGTCAAACCTGGGACATTTCATGCCCTCCTGGGCGAGAATGGCGCGGGCAAAAGTACCCTGGTGAAGTGCATGATGGGGTTTTACCGCCCCGATCATGGTGATATCGTGATTGGTAAACGATCGCGGACGATCGCCTGTCCTCGCGATGCCCATCACTACGGGATTGGCATGGTGTACCAACATTTCACCTCCGTCCCTGCTATGACCGTGGCTGAGAATTTAGTCATGTCCCGGTTTGATACCGCTACTGTGATCAACTGGAAGCAGGAGATGGTAGCACTCCAGACGTTTATGGAGACAGCGCCGTTCAAACTACCGCTAGACACCTTAGTCGGACAACTCGCAGCTGGAGAGAAGCAAAAGTTAGAAATCCTCAAGCAACTGTATTTGCATAGCAAGATTTTGATTCTGGATGAACCCACGTCAGTATTGACTCCCAGCGAAGCCGATGAAGTGTTGGGCTTAATCCGCGAGCAAGTGACCGATGGCAAGTTAAGTGTGTTGCTGATCAGCCACAAGTTTCGGGAAGTCACCTCATTCTGTGATGAAATTACGGTACTCCGGAAAGGGAAGTTTGCCGGAACGGGTCGAGTCGATGCCCTGACGGTGGCAGACATGGCAGAGATGATGATGGGCGAGAAACGGGAACCCCAACCCGTCGAAAAGGTTGCCCCAACTGAAGTTGTGCCCGTCCTACAACTAAAAGATCTCCATGCCAATAAGGACAATGGGTTAGAGGCGGTACATGGTGTAAATTTAACGGTGCATCGAGGGGAGATCGTGGGCATTGCCGGAATTTCGGGCAACGGACAACGGGAATTGGTAGAAGTGCTGGCAGGTCAGCGATCGGCAACGAACGGTCAGGTCCGCGTCAACGGCGACTCCTATGCCGCCACCCGGAAGCAGATTAATCAACATCGGGTGTTTGTTTTACCCGAAGAACCATTAAAAAATGCCTGTGTTCCCCACATGAGCGTGGCAGAAAATTTGGCATTACGCACCTTCGATCGCTCACCCCAAGCTCAAGGACCGATGGTAATCTTTAAAGCAATTCGGCAAATGGCGGAACGGTTAATCGACACGTTTAAGATTAAAACGCCGACACCGGAAACACCCGTGGGTAACTTATCGGGCGGTAATGTGCAGCGCACCGTATTAGCGCGAGAATTATCCGCCGAACAGATTAACTTACTGATTGCCGCTAATCCTTGTTTCGGTTTAGATTTCGCCATGGTGGATTATATTCACGGACAGATTCTTGCCGCTCGCAACCGGGGGGTAGCGGTCTTACTGGTGAGCGAAGATTTAGATGAGCTATTGAAGCTCTCGGATCGCATTATCGTTATGAGTGGGGGCAAGTTTGCCTACGAAAGTCCGATCGAGGAAGCTGACTTTGCGGCGATCAGTCACGCGATGGCAGGACACTAACATGATCAGTATTGCCGCAAAACCCTACGAATATGAACTGCCTGATTCCAGTCAGGTCGCTCTGATTGTGATTGATATGCAGCGCGATTTTTTAGAACCCGGTGGCTTTGGCGATGTGTTAGGCAATGATGTGCAGCGTTTACAGGCGATCGTGCCCACCCTAAAGCAATTACTCGACGGCTGTCGTGCTTTAGGATTACCGATTTTTCACACTGTAGAAGGTCACAAACCCGATCTATCGGATTGCCCACCTGCCAAACGCCAACGGGGACGGGGTAGTTTGACGATCGGGGATCAGGGCAGTATGGGACGGATTTTGATTTTGGGAGAACCGGGCAATAACATCATTCCCGAACTGGCTCCCTTACCGGGAGAACCACTGATTCCTAAACCGGGCAAAGGCGCATTCTACAACACCAATTTAGAAGCATTACTCAAAGCTCAAAATATTACGCACCTGCTGATTACCGGAGTGACCACCGAAGTGTGTGTGCAAACCACCATGCGCGAAGCCAACGATCGTGGCTATGAATGCCTGATGGTAGAGGATGCCACAGAAAGTTACTTTCCAGAATTCAAACAAGCCACGTTAGACATGGTGTGTGCCCAAGGCGGCATTGTCGGTTGGACAGCCAACACAGAACAGGTTTTACAGGGCTTAAACCAATGGCAAGCCGCTAAGGTAGGAGTCTAGTCGCTAGATTGTAGCGCGTAAATCCTGGGCGGCTGTGTTCAGTTGATGGGTACTGACTCGGGTTTGGCTAATGCCACTCGCCGTATCGCGGGCAACAGCATTCAAGGCAGTCATCGCCTGAACCACCTGCTCCACTCCCATTGCCTGTTGCTGCGTATTCAGCGAAATTTGTTGCACATTGGTGACAATATTGTGAATTGCCGCCGTGACATTACTAAACACATCCGCCGTTTGTTGCGTAATTTGTGTCCCTCGCTCAACCGCCTTCGAGTTTTCATCCGTGACCATGACCGTGGAATTAATCGCCACCTGCACATCACTGACTAAGCCATTGATCTTTTCGGCCGATCGCTTACTTTGATCTGCCAGTTTACGAATTTCTGAAGCCACCACAGCAAACCCTTTACCATGCTCACCCGCCCGCACCGCTTCCACTGCCGCATTTAACGCCAGCATATTGGTTTGGTTTGCCAGATCCGCCACCAGACCAGAAATCATGCCGATTTGATTCGTTTGTTCGCTCAGGCGCACAATTTGGTCTGCCACGGCATTGACTCGAACCGTCAGCGTTCCCATATTATCTAAAGTATGGTTGACCGCCTGATTACCTTGCCCAACTAAGGTCAAAATCTGTTGCGCTCCTACCACCGCCGTTTCCGCCTGCTGCGCCGATAGCTGTGCGGCGGCATTGAGTTGATCCATCGTTGTGGTAGTTTCATTCACAGAACTCGATTGTTGGATTGCGGCCCGTTCCTGTTGTTCAACGGTAGCGGCAATTTCCGAGGACGAAGCCGCAATGTTCGCCGCAATTTCGTTGATCTGGTTCGCAATTTGGGAGGCAAGCCAGAAGCCAATTATGATCGCCAGAACGATCGCTGCTAGTGTTCCTAAAATAGCGGTAATCACCAACGATTGGATGGCGGCGGCGGCTTCTTGATCGCGTTCAATCTGTAACTCATCTTCTGTTGTATTTAATTCCCGAAAAACCTCACTAGCCTGCTCAACCAATCCAAAAGCTTTGCCCCGACTAAATTCCTGGAACACAGCCTGATGATTCCCCTGTTGTGTCCAGTTAATCAGTTTCAAATTAACTTGATAGATTTCTTGTCCTAGATCTTTTAATTGTTGCAATCGTTGTTGCTGTTCAGGAGCCGAAAATTGCACGAGGGATTCTAAGGACTGAATTAACTGATTATAATCACGCACACTATCTTGATACTCTTGAATGAAGCGAGCATCCTTAGTCAACAAATAAGTTCTAATCATTGACTGGCGTTTATATAACATTAATTCCAGACGATCGCTCTGTTTTACCAGCAACCATCCTTGTTCAGTAATTGCCGCTTGTTGCTCAACTTTTTTCGCATTCACAATGACTACTGTCGTAGCTGCGATCGTCAAAGCCAGGGGAATGCCGTAGCCAATTAAAATGCGATCTCTGAGTTTCAAACGATTAAAATTAAACATTGTGATAGCGCTCCGAGTCACCAAAACTGATCAGATTTAGTAAGCCCTGATCTGCCTCACAATGAATCTCTTAATCGGGGAACCGACAAGAAAGTTTAGATTCAAGTAGTGATCAATGAATCTTTTTTTGATGGACGAAGCATCAATTGAGAATCATCAATACATCAGTTAACAGTCATTGGTTTTCCCAATTCTATCTTCATTAGTTCCTCATGGTTTCATGCTTCAATCCTGGTTGAGGAAGGCATTAAAAATTTTGGTGTTCGGTGACTTTCAACAGGAAATAGCCCACGCCCACTAAGCCTAAACACAACATAATACCGACGATCGTTAATTGAATTTCGGCGGTATCCATTTGAGAACGGCTAAGAAATGCCAATAAACCAAACGTGGCGGCAATCACTGCGATCGCTCCAGCCGCCGTTCCAACCCTTCCCCAATCAATCGATCGCTGTAAGGGCGGTTGCATGGTGGCTCCATAAGGTTGCCATTGAGCGCTATTAGAGATAGGTGGCAGAGAAGCCGGAAACAATGATCCGGTTATTGATTGAGGTAATGTAGAGGATTTGGAGCGCGATCGGCGCAGTTTAACTGCAAGCGGCTGAGTCGCGGCATGGATCTTCGCCCGTTGCTGTTTAATTAAGCGCTGCATTGCCGTGGGGGGAGCGGGAAAAACATCGACACCTAGTTTTGCCTTCCGCTCACACCAGTAACACTTACCGTAAGCGTGACTGTAGTGATGTAATCTAACTTTTCTACAGGGTTGTAATTCGGCGATCGCCAGTTTTAACGCCTGTAACCATTCCGTTGGGGTCGGTCGTAATTCTGGTTGGCGATGTCCTTGATTAAAGCAACGTAAAAAGTAACGGCGTAATTCTGGATGTACTGTTTTTAATGGGACTGTCAGCAGTCCAGGTTGAATTAAGCTATTGGGAGCATACGCCCACCACCCTTGCCGAAGTAACTCCGTAGGTAAGGGAGACTCACCCGTACCAATCCATTTGCCCTTAAATGGATAATCACCAAACAACAACAAATAAATAATTACTGCCAACCGAAAGCGATCGTGTTCCGGCGTTTGTTCCACATATTCCAAATCTTTGCCTAACAACTCCGGTGGTGTAAACCCTTCGGAACCGACTAAACAGCGATAGAGGATGCCATTTACCGGATCGCGTACCTGGAAAGAATCCGTATCGATGATGGCGGGTAAGGCTCGATTATTCACCAAAATATTCTGGGGTTTAATATCACCAATCACATATCCGGCGCGGTGAATCGCTGCCACGATCGAGGCAATATTTGCCGCCGTCACATGCAAATAGCGCCAATCAAATCCCGGTAACACTTTTTGTCGTTGCTGGGGATTATACACCCCCAACAAATCCACACTATCGGCAATTTTCGGCATCAAGAAACCAACTGCCCTACCACTAGCATCATGCAGCAGCGCCTGTGGCCAGGCAAACGAAATATGGCTAAGTTTGGCATTCGGATCACGGGGAGGATGGGCAATCATTACCTGCAACTTGGCGATCCGGGCAGGGGTAGGATGATGATAAATTTTTGCTAAGCGATCGTCGAATTGGGTTTGCCAAACCTCGCCCTCTCCACTACTGGCAATACAGTGAAGTAATGTAATCGCTTGATCGGTGCTAGTAGTGAGAGTTTTCATGGTGCCGTGAGAGTGAGTTGAAATATTTAGTTGTGAATCGTTGACTCGTCAACATGCGCTTGACTGTGATCATACAGACAGAGCAACACGGTCTTATCGTCATCTGTGCGCTGATTCAGGCGATCGGACTCCAGAAATGCCACCAGATAATCGTCTTCCTGGTTGGGATCAGCCGTCTCTTGCATGTATTCTTCTAGGGGCTGAAAGAAGGGGGGAAACGCCGTCCAATCACTTAAGCGAATGGCAACTTTCTCCAAGCCATCCGTCGCTGCACAAATGAACGAGGCGGGTTCTGCCAAAACTTGAATCTGCATGTCTACTAATGCGGCGGTCGAGGTGACAAAAGTAGTTTGATTGGCATATTCTCCTTTATGCGGTTGAAATAGCAGACGATAGGGTTGATCGGGCGTTCGCACCACAATAAATCCATCCCCAATTTGCATGGCGGCTAACCAATCGGGAGTGGCGATAAAGGCTAACAGAGTACAGGCTAAGTCATCAATATCCCAGTGGTTGCGATCGGCAGTCTGTTGTAGCACAGATACCACCTGCTCAACAACTTTCGTAAACAGATTCTGTGCCAGTTGATCTGACGGTCGCTGCCCAAAGGCCTGCCAGGACAGATGACGCTGGCGTTGTAACCATGTCTCGGTACGGGCAAGGAAATCGAGGGCAGTCGTCACCGCCACCGTTGCCCCTACATCAGCATATTTGGCACTGCCCGCCCCATCGGCAACCACTCCCATCACCACTTCCCCCAAGACTCGATCGCCGCCATAATCCTGGCAGGGTAAATTCATGGTTTGATGCAAGGTGCCGATCGCTGAGCGGGTAATCGTTTTCCAGGACACAACTCAACCTTAAACAAAACAAAACAGCAGAATCAGGTGGCAATTTGTGCCCAACCGACCGGTGGCAGCGCGATCGCTTCTCCAACTTTGCCACTGGAGACACGCTTCATCGAGGTACTGAGCCAGATAAACAGTGATTTGAAATCTAAGCCTTGGAGTAAAGCCGGGGGGCGATCTGGAGGCGCAATTTGTTTCAAGGTTTCTAAATCAACGCCTTCCACGCCAACGGCAAAGAAACAGAATTTTCGCTGACCTTCACCCTGGCGAATTCGTTGGGCAGCATTTTGCCAACTATCGGTTGGCGCACCATCCGTGATCAAGAAAATCCAGGGACGATAGTATTGGACACCGTGACCTTTATAGATTTCTTTCCGACCTTCCAATAAATTTAAGCCGTACTCGATCGCTTCTCCCATCGGGGTATAGCCATCAGCGACCAATTCCGGCACTTGCAGGCGATCGATCGTGGCAAAATCCTGAGCTAACTGCACCGGCCCAAAGGTCACGATCGCTACTTCTACCGTCAAGGCCGCTTTGGTATCCTTTTGAATCTCCTCCTTAAAAATTTGCACTCCTCGCCGCAGTTCTTCGATCGGTTTTCCTGCCATTGAAGTCGAAGTATCCAGTAAAAGCACCACTGGACAACGGTTTTCTGGATTTTCTACAAATTCAGGTAAACCTACAGGCATCGCAGGAACCTCCCAACGCTCAAATTCAAATCTCCCAATTTTAGAGCCTGTTCCGTTTTTTACAACCGGGGAGACTAAGTATTTTTAGGTTTTTGAGCATTAATTGCTGAAAGCCTTTTACAGCCTTATTTCCAGCTTCTCATTTACCTTTAATCTGTCACTCAGTTCTATTTGGGATTGCCAAATCATACTGTGAGTGGCGAAGAAACCACGATCCATTTCATAATGGATTGTAAAGGAGTATGAAGAGACGCGTGTTTTTAGGGATAGGGGTTGCGATCGCGATCGTGGCTTACAGTTCCCGTAATTTCCTCAGGAGAAATAATCTGATGACATCGGCAGATCAAAAATTTGAAGTGACGAAAACCGAAGCTGAATGGAAGGAAGTTCTGACTCCAGAGCAGTTTCAGGTCTTGCGTAAACATGGCACCGAACGGGCAGGCACCAGTCCTCTGGATAAAAACTATACCGAGGGGACTTATACCTGTGCCGGGTGCGGTTTACCCTTGTTTTCCTCAGAAACGAAATTTAATAGTGGTACCGGCTGGCCTAGCTTCTATGCCCCCCTGGAGGATGCGATCGCTACGACGACGGATCGATCGTTCTTTATGACCCGGGTGGAAGTTCACTGCCGTCGCTGTGGTGGGCATTTGGGGCATGTATTTAACGATGGGCCGCAACCCACAGGTCAACGCTATTGCATGAATGGCGTTTCGCTGAATTTTGTGGAGAAATCATAGGACGCTTACAGCCGTTTTCACCCCCCTAGCCCCCCAATTCTGGGGGGAAAAGAGTTTTCAAAGTCCCCCAGAATATAGCCTGACGGCATCGTAGAAAGGGGGATTTAGGGGGCTAGAAGGTAGCAATATAGGCAAAACTGCCCAAGGACGGCTTGGTTTTTGTTGAATCAGCAATCAGATTTCCTCCCTACAAAAGCCGATTTGTGGAGTTAAAGGTTGGTGGAAATCGCCTGCACTGGACAGGTCGGAATACACTGCTCGCAAACAATACAGCGCGATCGCGTAAAGGTTAGCTTAAAGGATTCGGGATCGAGGCTGAGGGCTTCCGTGGGACACACTCCGGTACAGAGTCCACAGTGAACGCAAACCTCCTCATCGATCAGAATTTCGCGGCTGGCTAGGGAAACCCCAATATCCTGCGATCGCATCCACTCGATCGCGGCATCTAATTCATCAATGTCGCCCAACAGTTCTACCACCAACTTACCAATCTGGTTGGGGGCAACCTGGGCACGAATAATATTTGCCGCCACGTTAAAATCTTTTGCCAATCGGTAAGTGACGGGCATGTGTACCGATCGTTTGGGAAAGGTTAAAGTAACTCGCTTTTTCACACGCTTGCATGATTAATCCACCACCTCGATTGTAGAGAGGATTGCCAGAGAGTGGCGTGATTAATGATCAGTAGAAACTAAACAAGACAAAACGAACGCATCTCTGACAGAAACGCGCTCGCAAGATCCAGCTATTGATTGTGATCAGAGCTTATTGGTTGCTAGCTTCGATCGCAGTTGAATTGCGTCCAGATAACAAACCTTTCTCATTAAAGTAACGATTGAGGAAAGTGCTGGCAAACGATAGGACGATCGGCCCCAGGATCAGAGCCAATAGCCCATGAACGGCAAACCCAGGAACCAGCAAGGAGGCTAACCAGAAACAGATGCCATTCACCACCAGAGAGAAGGCTCCAAGGGTGAGGAAGTTAATCGGTAGCGATAAAAACGATAGCACTGGTTTGATGGAGCCGTTGACTAACCCAATCGAAACACCGGCTAGTAGTGCGGCGGGAAAGGTGGCGATCGTCACGCCTGGGATCAGCAAATCAACCACCAGTAAGCTTAAAGCAGTGATTAATGTCGTTAAGAAATATCCCATCATGTTGTCCTCCCTAAATGAGGTAAAAAGTGAATTATGAAGTGGCTAAACCGAGCCGACTTAGACAGTGCCAGGTTGGTTGAGCTTTTCGTCGTGTTTCGCGATCGCCCAAACGGCATGAATGCTGCCAGGAACCCAACCAAGAACCGTTAACAAGATGTTGATTAGCAGCGTGGCACTGATCCCATAGGTGAGAAATACACCCAGTGGGGGAACCAGAATACCTAAGGCATATCGAAGTAGTTTCATGGAGTTTCTCCTTGGTAAATCACAGGATGTTGATTGAAGACTGGATAATTGGGCGATCGCTAACTAACGCTAACCGCTTTCTTTTGTTTACGGGCTTTGCGTTGCTCTAGCACCGCCTGAGAAATTTCTGTCACTAATAATGTGGCAACGACACCATCATCCAACCAGCCAATCACAGGGATGACATCGGTCACTAAATCGATCGGGCTAAGGAGATATAACAAACTAGCGCCAACAACCACCCAACGATATTTAGAATTCCGCAGCACAGTGCGATACAAGTTATAAAGCGGTTGGATGAAGAACTTCATTGCAGGTGTCCTTGAATGTCACACCATCATCCTGACAGATGCCTTAAAAAACCTCTGGTGTAGAAAACCCGCCGATCTGTCGTAATAGTCCCCCCGGTAGTGAGGGGAACCGATCCGATTGGGAAGACATCCCTATCCCGCCAAGAATCGGTACACTGAAGAGTGATGTCATCCTTGGTCAGCCAGCCTATGTCGGAAGAGTCCACTAAACCCCCAATCACACCCTCAACGCCACCAGAGTCCTTAGTGAGTCAGCGAGTCCGCAATATTGTGATTGCCATCGTTGCGATCGCTCTTAGTATTTCGGTGTTTCTCGGATTTGGGACGGAAACCGGATCAGGATTATTGACTGAAATGGCAGAAACATCCGTCCCATTCAATGTCGCCTTAAGTAACGGTAAACCGACGTTAATGGAGTTTTACGCCAACTGGTGTACAAGTTGTCAGGCAATGGCTCCCGACTTACAAGCGCTGAAACAGCAGTATGGCGATCGCGTCAACTTCGTGATGCTGAATGTGGATAACAGCAAGTGGTTGCCCGAAATTCTCTCCTATCGCGTCGATGGCATTCCGCATTTTGTGTTTTTAGGCAAGGATGGCAAGGATATTGCCCAGGCGATCGGTGAACAACCGCGATCGATTATGGAAGCGAATCTCGTGGCGCTGACCACTGGCGACGAGTTACCTTACGCCCAGGCAAGCGGTCAAACTTCAGCATTTGCGGCTCCTGTCAGCACGCCCAAAGCCAGTGCTAGCGATCCCCGTAGTCATGGCAGCCAGGTCGTGAATTAACGATCGATCTGTTTAATACCTAGGGAATAGGGCAGCAGTTTGGCAATATTCCGGGCATCATCAATGCCTCGATGATGTGTGCCTTCGAGCGTGATGCCAACTCGTTCTAAGGCTTCTGCCATGCCATATCGTTGATTAGCCGTTTGGTGTCTGGCAAAGCCTTGTTTCAGGTTGATATGCTCGGCAGGGAAGGGGTAGGGAATTTGATGATATTGGCTATCCTGCTGGAATTGCTTGCGATCGTAGTCGCCCCAAGAGGCAAACACATAATTGGGATAAGCTGACAGCCAGGATTGCAGGCGGGCGATCGCGGCTGGATAGCTGGGAGCCTGATCGACTTGGGCTTGGGTGATGGTGGTTAACTCACAACAGAAGGTGGTTAATTGCGGATGACGCACGGGACGAATAAAGGTTTGAAATTCATCCACGATCGTCAGTGATTGAGTTGCCACTATCACCGCCCCAATTTCGATAATTTCCATTTCATTCCGAGGAAACTCATCTTGCCTACAGCAAGTCGCTTCCAAATCAATCACTAAAATGTAACTGTACTGTGTCAAATTCATTGCATTTTTACCAAGCAGCGACTTATACACAAGCTTTTTCGTAGTGTTTCAGAGTATCTTGATCAAAACACACAAAACAAAGGTTGCCAATGGTAATTAATCAGCAAGCGATCGATTAAAGTGAAGGCGACGAGGGTAAGTTGAAATGCTGACGGAGCGAAAATGGCATATATTCCTAAAGACGCGAAATGGTACATTGCAGAGCTAGTGATGGAGTGCAGAATTGAGGGGGAACCGCGCAATGTTGTTCACGTCAACATTGTTCTTGTTCGTGCCGATTCTCCTGAAGAAGCGTTTGAGAAGGCTGAACAACTGGGTAGAGCAGGTGAAGACTCATACCTTAATCTCACTAATCAGAAAACCATTTGGATTTATCGGGGATTACGCGGCTTAAATGTGATTCACGATGAATTAGAAGACGGTGCTGAGCTAACGTTTGAAGAGAAAATAGGTGTTTCCGAAGCTGCCGTGCAGAACATGATTACTACGAAGTCTCAGCTCAATGTGTTTCGCGCTGATGAGTTAGGAGATGTATCTAAACCAGATTATGGGTGCAAAGAAATTATGGAAAAAGTACTCAGAATGATTGATGATAGCGCTGCACGACACGCTATTGGAGCAGATGAGATCAGTTCTCAGAGCTAGGTTTGAGATTGCTATCACCGCTCAACTAAATCGTTACCTTCTTGTCGGGAGATTAATAGGTGTGACGTACAGTTCTTTGAGCGATCGCGGCAGTGTATTCACCATTGACTGAAATCAGTTAGCCATTGACCTGTTTGTTTGCGGAAACTACTGAAATGAGCAAGCAAACTCCAGTTTGAGAAAGCAAATGACCTATTTGTTTGCGGAAAACACCTAAATGAGACAGTCGATCGCCTGTTGACTGACTCAAAACCTTAAAATGAATCAGCAAATGGGCAAAATGAGTTAGCCAATCGCCTCTTTGTTTATAGAAAACTTAAAAACAGCAAGCAAACAGGCATTTTCTTAAGTTCAATCGTTGCAAGCTGGAAGCGATCGCAGTGTCGTGTGGCGCGATCGCTAGTAATACACAATTGCCCTTCGCGATCGAAGATCAGTCTGAGTGGTAACTGATAAGCCATTCTGATTTGAAGATTTCTTGAAGCTCTCTACCTACTTCCCTGGCTGATGGCTATGATGCAGAAATCCGTCTGCCTAATACTATAATTTAGGATCTTAGGCGGAAAGTTTCTACCTAATACTCTGATTTGGGATCTTAGGCAGATAAAATCTGCCTATCTACCCTAAATTGGGATCTTAGGCGGAAAAATTCCGTCTATTAATAGTTAGCCTGCTGGGTTAACGGTGGGGTACAGCCCGAAGCATATCTGTTAGCAGCTAGAGCAAATTGAGCGTAAAGTACTGGTAAGGCTGTACCTCGAAACTGCTAGTAGGGCTATCATTGAGGGTGAAAAGCCGGAACTGGGGTATGCAAGGTCCCATAAGTGTGCATCATTTAAAGCTAATGGGTACAATTGCTCTAGACGAGAGTGCTGAAAACTAGATATGCCCAGAAAAGAGATACCTGACAGTGCTATTGAGTTAGTTGCTAAACATATCAATACAAGAAGCAACAAAAATTATGGTATTCCCGTAATTGGGCATGAAGAAAATATAGAGACTCCTCAGATATTTGAGATTATCCCATTCGATCAAATCGATGATAGCGATAGACGGTTCTACGCGATCGATGGTAGCTACAACAGCGAACAATTTTATAACGGTTTATGCATTGCCATCTATGCTGCTGGCTATATCTGTTTTCATAAAGGTCAGCAGATTCGGATGAACTCACTGGATGATCCAGTCATATTGGGTAAAGCATATTATCCACAAAATATTCTGATTACCCATCAAGATCACTTAGTTGCTATTTACGATGAATTTTTAACTTTAGAGCCTGTAAAGAATTTACTCAATTTTCTAAACGAGAAACCAGAAGAAATATTTCCGTATAAGAAAGAACAAATTTGCACAAACCTATCAACACTGTTGGGATTTTGCCAAGAAGTATTAGAGATTGCCCTCATTTTAGAAGTCATTGATCTAGCAGGAACAAAGTCAGGGGATTTCATTTTACGAGATGGCACGCTACGTCCCTTGCAAATTAAGCAGAAGTATTTAGTGAAATTAGGAAAATATGCCCACGAAAAAGGCGTAAGAATAGTTGCTGTCACGAAGCAATCTCCTATTAAAATGGAGCTTGCTTATACATTCAAGCAGATAGACAACTATTTGCAAGATCAGCTTAAGTACGAGTATCCCTTCACGGAAACAGATCCAAAACGCAAAAAGCTTTGTTGTTGGTTTGAGGTTCCCGATGTAATTCTCAAGTCGGCATATCAAGGCGATATGTTTATCAAAAAATCTATTCGTGGAGGACGAGGATTTGGATTGTTTTTTGCGGCTAGGCTGGACTACGTTGAAAAATTGCAAAACTATGACTGGCTCATCATAGACGCAAACATTTTTAACGCAATTCCCGAAATTGAATCAGAAAAGCTTGAAAGAGACAGAGCAGAGTTGGATTCTATATTCAAGGAATTAACCCGTCTTACTCAAGAACATTATATTCTTGGCTATCCTTATCCATTATGTGAGGTGCATAATTTCATCTCATTAAAGAAAAACTTTAAAGAGGAAATCATAGCTCGTCTGAAATACTCCCTTTACAGGGATCAAAGGATGGACAATGTTGATATCGAAAATCTTTTTCTAGATATGCACGAAAGATTTTAGGAGAGATTGAACTATGGGAAAGGTTGATTTTGGAGTTCTCTACGGTCAGAAAACTACTGAAGACGCACTATTAATATATTCCTCTTATGAGGATGCTAAAGCCAGTCCACAGACTGGTGATTTTATTGTGCTAACACCGAAAGATGAGGGAAATACAAAATACCTTGCAAGGGTCGAGGCTGAAATTTATGACGAAGACCCGATCTTTAAGTCGCAGGATAAAACTTTAATTGCTGTACATTATGCTCGAATTGCAGAAAGAGAGCTTTCTGAACGAGATAAGCAAAAAATGTTTAGCTACACCTACAAAGTACGAATTCTAGGTACATTTACAGACAGTGGCTCTACAATTTCTTTCACAACGGCTGTAAGAAAATTGCCAGTTGTTTCTTACATTGCGAGGCATCTTAATAAGCGTGAAATAGAATCGATCCTCAACAAAACCAATGAAAATGGTGTTGAGATTGGATATCTCTGTGTAGGAGAAACTGTCTTCAAAGATAAGGGTCCGATTCTGTTTGAGATTGGAAAGCTGCGTAACAAACGCACAATGGTTTTCGCCCAGTCAGGTTTTGGCAAAACCAATCTTGTTAAAGTACTTCTCTACCATATGACTCGTGATACATCATATGGAAAATTGATTTTTGATCTGAATGGTGAATACTTCTTGCGTGGCACTGCTACATATGGATTAGGGGACATTAATGAAAATCCAGTCCGGGATAATGTTGTTGTATATACCGATAAGAAATTACCAGAAATTTATAAACAGCAGAATCGATTTATCTTCCGTGGAAAAGTCGCACTGAATATGCATAAGCATTTAGCAGTAGGTGACATATTAAACTTTGGAGCTGGCTTTTCTGAAGTCATGAAATCTTTTCTTCTATATCTTGATGAGGAAGGTGTATCCAGCTTTATAGAAAATATTGATGATTATGTTGCCAATCCAAGTAATCTTCATCGAGACTTTTCTGATTTTTTCGGAGAACAAAAGAAATCATCATCTGGGAAGGAAGATGTCTCTGCTAGGAAAACAATTATGGCGATTCGGAAGAGAATTCGTCATCTAATTGACGAAGGTAATTTGCATTCTGGAACGTCAGAACTTATAGAAGATGTATTTAAGTACTTGAAGCAAGGAAAAACTGTCATTATTGATTTGTCGCTAAAAGACAACATGGATGCCAGTATTATTTCAACTATTTTGGTTCGTAAGCTATTTGAAAGCAATAAAGAAAAATTCACCTCAGACAAGCCAGAAGAAGTTGTCAATGCTGTTGTTTTTGTAGAGGAAGCTCAAAACGTTTTATCTCAAGAATTTGTCAAGTCCAATGCAAATCCATTTGTCAGAGTAGCAAAGGAAGGACGCAAATTTGGACTTGGCTTAGTTGCAGTAACTCAACGTCCTTCTGCAATTTCTGATGAAATCCGAACCCAGGCAGAAAATTTCTTTGCCTTCCATATGGGTAACTCTGATGATATTAAGGCACTTGTGAAGTCCAATATCAACTATGATGGAGTGATCTCAAACTTCATCCAACGCGAGACAATCGCGGGTAATCTCTATATGGTTTCGTCAGACCAAGCCTTCGCCCTTCCTGTTCGAGTCACTGAATTTGAAAAGCTGGTAGGAGAGAAAGTATACCCAGAAGCTAAATTCAAGGATTAATTTAGCTTGAGGATCATATTTCACAAATTCTCAGGCAAAACACGATGGAAGAAAAGCAAAAAAAGGCTCTTAAACGAAAGATTCTTAAAAACTTAAAGGACTACGGAGTTATATGGAATGAAAAAAAACATCAAGTTATTGTTGAAGATTTTAGAGAGGTTCAGCGAAAATTAGCTGAGCGAACAAACTCAAAAGGTCAGGAATATAAAAGTAAGATTCAAAAATATCTTGCACAACCATCAGATATAGATATATCTAAAATTAATCCTTATCTTGTTACAGTTGAATCGAGAGATGAACATCAACGCCTTTGGGCATATGCTACATCTCATTGGTCTGTCCCTGTAACAGTTGGCTATGGTAGGCGTATTCGATATTTTGTCTTTGATCGTCAGAATGACAAGCTGATTGGTATCGTTGGTCTTTGTGATCCGGTTATTGGTTTGGGCGTTAGGGATGATAAATCTATTGGATGGACGAAAGACCAAAAGATGCTACGCCTATACAATTGCATGACTGCCTATATTCTTGGGGCAATACCTCCTTACAATCAGGTACTTGGTTCTAAGCTGGTTGCTCTCACTTTAATGTTTCCAAAAGTTCGTAAGGACTTCTATCAAAAATATAAGGATAGTCCTTCAGTCATTACTGGCGAAAACAAAAAACCCTATCTTACTTATATCGATACATTAGGGGCATTTGGCAAATCAGCAATTTACAACCGTCTAACCAATTGGGAATTTATAGATTATACGAAAGGGCAGAGCCATCTTCATATAACAGCTAATGGTAGCTGGGATTTGATCAGACAGGTTGTTCCAGAAGATGCCTTTGAAACCTACGAATTTGGGCAGGGACCAAATTGGAAAATGCGTACTTTGAGGAGAGCCTTACGTGAGCTTGGTTTGTCAGAGGAAATGCTTAGCATCGGATGGCAGAGGGGGTATTACCGTTGTACTCTGGCTGAGAACTGGCAAGAGTATCTGCTAGGAGACACAAACCGAGTAATTTGGAAAAGTTTTACTCAGAGAGATTTAGTGAGTTACTGGCACGAGAGATGGGTCACTCCTAGACTTGATACTTTGCAAACTAATTTGGAGTTATATCCTGACCAAGAATAGGCTGATTTATACTTAAACTATGCCCAAGTTAGACATTATCCACAATGCAGTAAAAAACGCATTGATAAAAGATGGCTGGTCGATTACAGATGACCCTTACGTCATTCAATATCGAAAAACTGTGCTGTACGCCGATCTTGGTGCTGAACGTCCGATAGCGGCTGAACGAGATGGGCAGAAGCTAGTTGTGGAAGTGAAAAGCTTTATTGGCGCATCAAAAATACAAGACTTAAAAGAGGCTCTCGGTCAGTATGACATCTATCGCTACCTTCTAGAGGAAACAGCCCCAGATCGTAAGTTGTACATCGCTATCAGCAACGTTGCATACAATACCTTTTTTACTCAGGACGTAACTCAGCTCATTCTCAATAAACATCAACTTCCAATCATTGTTGTAGACATAGAGATAGAGGAGATTGTGCAATGGATAAACTAATCGAGTATTCAAATTTAATTAAGCGCATTCTGACTGAGTATGTGGAACTGAGTAACCGCCATCCTAACCCAGACATTGAGACTTTTTTGATTGTAGATGAGGCAAAAGCTCACTATATCTGGATGAATCTTGGTTGGCAGAATGGAGAACGTGTTACTGGGATGACAGCCTATGTGCGGATTAGGGATGGTAAATTCTGGATTGAAGAGGATTGGACTGAAGACGGTATCGCTACTGATTTAGTTAGTGCAGGGGTTCCTAGAGAGGATATTGTGTTGGCATTTCATGAGCCAAAGATGCGACAGTACACAGATTTTGCAGTTGCGTCATAGTAGCGGCGCAGGCTAATCGGGTCGAGGAGAGCATTTAACTCTCCCCTCCCACACCACCTGCCATGCGGGTCCGCAACAGGCGGTTCATGACGACGCGCAAACAGCACTGATGGCTTAAACGTATCCTTGAACTTTCATCCAAAGTTGTTTAATCGATAGCAATCCCTGTTGCTCTAACCACTCATTCGTCATTCCCGTATGCGTTGCTAACGTCTTTGACAAGCGCCAATAGCCTTTACGACTAATGCTCGTCAAAATCGCCTGACGCTTGGTTGTCCCGAGTTTGAGCAAGTTGGTGATGCGGGTTCTGGGTCTACGCCACTGCTTCCAGTAACACATCCGCATCCGCCGCCTCAACCAACCGTCTAACGCCTCAATGGGACGGTAATGTTGGGAAATGCCAAAGTAGTTCATCCAGCCTCGCAAGTATCGGTTCAACCGTTCGATTCGTTCGGCCATCGAGACTCCCCAACTCCGGGAAGTTAACCCCTTGAGCCGGTGTTTGAAGTCTTTGAGTGCTTGGTGGGATGCGACGATCCGTTCGCGCAGCGTTGCGAAGCAATATGCCTCGGAAGGTAAACCCCAAGTATTCGAGGTCTTCGATCTTGACCACCCGACTCTTCTCACGATTGACCTTGAGCTTCAGCTTTTGGGTCAGGTAATGGCTAATCTTCGCCATTACCCGTCGCCCTGCCCGCCGACTTTTGACCAGGATGACCAGGTCGTCCATGTAACGTACAAAGCGGTGTCCTCTGGCTTCAAGCTCCTTGTCGAGGTCATCCAGGAGGAGATTGGACAATAACGGCGATAGAGGTGAACCTTGCGGTGTCCCCCAATCGGTTGCCTCTATCGTGCCAGCGACCAACACTCCTGCTCTCAGATAACGACCGATGAGCCGCAAAAGCACCTTGTCGGTGACTTTGCGAGCAATCCGAGACATCAGCACATCATGGTTGACCGTATCAAAGAATTTTTCCAGATCCAAATCAACCGCATACCGATACCCCGCCTTCACAACCGTTTTCACCTGTCGGATCGCTCCATGAGCAGACCGTTTGGGTCGGCTCCCAAAACTGGACTCGGAAAAACCAGGGTCGAAGATGGGAGACAGCACTTGCAGAATAGCTTGCTGGATCACCCGGTCAACGACACAAGGGACACCCAACTTGCGTTCTCCCTTGCCTTTGGGCTTAGGAATCACCACCCGTCGCACGGGGCGCGGTTGGTAGCTGCCATCCATCAGGGATTGGCGAATCTCACCCCAATGCTCGCGGGCATAGGCAGGAAAATCGTCTAAGGTCATCCCGTCACTGCCGGGGGCACCTCTGTTCGATTTCACTCGTTCCCACGCTCGTCTCACATTGTCGCGCTCTAAGATTCGCGCCATCAGGTTGTCTAAGGCTGGCTGGCTGTCATCACGCCAAGCATCATCTCCCCCATCCGGGTTCATCAATGCGCTTGAGTTGTTCATCGCTCCTCCTTAGTTCGTTCATGTTCAGCCCTTCATCCGGGAGGGACTACTATGGCTTCTGCTGACTTCTGTCCGGTGTCCCTTCGAAATTACTCTCGAAGGCGCTGTTTAGATGACCGTAGGGTTCTGTGGCTCCCTCGCCGTTTCCCGCGAGACCTCAATCAGACTCCCATAGTCAACCGAACCGCAACCGGACAGACCTCCCCAGATAAGAACGTGATCTGTCCCGCCACAACCGCGTCATTTACGATGCCCCTTGAACCGAGGGTTTCGTTGTGTTGTGCCAACTCACCCAGGGGTCTTCGCCTGCTATGACGTTTCTATTCGTCGGCTCGTCGGTTTGCCGCTGGCTTCCTCCAGATACTCCCTCGCGAGAGTACCCTTGCCTTAAGCTAGTGGTTATCGTCACTCGGAACTTTTGGGTTCATTTGGACGTTGGTTCCACCACAGGGGACTTTCACCCCATTAGATCACGCCCATGCTGTCCCTATGCTGGATTGCAGTACGCTAAACAAGAACTGGATAGGGTTGACAGTTCTAATTCTAAAAAGGAGTTTCCAAATGAAGAAAGTGATCCCTGCGATCTCCTACGTTGGAAAAGAAGTCTTTATTGGAATTGACGTACACAAGAAAACTTATGCCGTTGTAGCGCGGATGGACGGAGAAGTGGTCAAGAAATGGACAACGGCTGCTGCTCCTCAAGGACTTGCTGAGCAACTGCTGAAGTTCTTTGTTGGGGCAAACATTCATACGGCTTATGAAGCTGGGTTTTCAGGGTTTGTTCTACATCGCGTGTTGACCAGCCACGGAATTCATAACCTTGTGATTCATGCTGCTGGAATCGAAGTTGCTGTCAATGACCGGGTGAAAACCGATAAACGCGATGCCCAAAAGCTCTCGACACTTTTGGAAGCTAGGCGATTAAGAGGAATTCGAATTCCCAGTGAAGCACAAGAACAACAGCGAATGCTGACTCGAACTCGACAACAACTGGTTGAAGATCGCACCGCTGTGAAAAATAAGATTCGCATGAAATTTCACCAACTCGGTCTCATTGACAATGATGAGAACCGTCCGATGACTCACCGATTGGTTGAAAAACTACTTCCCAATGTCTCAGCCCAAGAGTTCATCCTGGCAATTGAAGCTTACTGGAGCATTTGGAAAAAGCTGGATGAGGAGATTAGCAAGCTAGTTGCGGAGTTGAAGCAGCAAGCAAAATCCGACCCAAATGAAAACACCTATCGGTCCGCTCCTGGCGTTGGTCCTCTTTCGGCTCGGATTTTGTCAAACGAATTGGGCAATATGTCTCAATTCAGGAATGAACGGCAGTTGTTTTCCTACACAGGGTTGACTCCAAGTGAGCATTCCAGTGGTGAAAACATCCGCAAAGGAGGGATTAGTCGGCAAGGGAACAGCCGATTGAGAGGCATCCTGGTTGAAATTGCTTGGCGAGCAATCGACAAAGACACGGCATTACGAGCGTGCTTTGACCGCCTCCACCCACGAATTGGGAAAAAGCGGGCGATTGTGGCAATTGCCCGAAAACTCATTGGACGAATTCGAGCCGCTTTTCAAGCAGAAGTTGAATACAAAGTAGGATATTTTGGTCTTGAAGGTGAAGCAGCTTAAAGAACATAGTCTTGATGAGCAATGACAATCTTGAAATGATTAAAAACAACATTAGGAATGGAATCAACGAAATTCCCTGCTGTGACCACGTTGAATGCCCGGTGAGCAGTCCCCTGATCACGTCATGCTGTTTGCGGCGCAGCACCTTTGATAACGGATGAGGAACGTGTAGCATCATTACGATGATGACTACGAATGACTGGTTGTTGAGAAGGTCCTAATGTTGAGTGAGTGGTTTGTTGAGGAGGTGGTGGCGGACATTAGATTTTTGACTGCTAAACAACTCAAACAAAATTACCGGAATTAGGCTCCGATTGCGAATGCCACACCTCCAAGGGCGGCTCAGTTTTATTTGCGATAGATTAATTGTTTTTACTTTCAGCTTGACAATCCACATGACTGGGCGTACACACTTCACGGCAGCGGACGGACGAAAGCCGCTGGTGCTGAGTTCAAGGTTATCTGCCGCCGCTGCGTTTTGCCGTTATGCCGCTCAGTTATTGGTTGGGACGCAACCGAAAGCTCACCTGCTGGTGTTCAAGGTTGGGCAGAAGTTCCTGACCAGAAGCACTTTCGGGTAATAGAAGTAGCAGCAATTTATAATAGATAGCAGTTGCTGGGGAAGGACTGATGACGTTACAAGAGCTACAAAATCAGGCATTACAGTTGCCGATTGGCGATCGCTGGCGTTTAGTACAGTCGTTGTTGAGTTCCATTCAACAAGAAACGTTGGTATCTAGTCCTCCAACAACCATCAATTCTTTTGCGGGGCTTAATCCCTGGACTCAAAGCCTAATTGGAGTCGTTCAGTTAGGTACCGAAGAACCTACAGAATCCTATGTGGATTACCTGGAGGAGAAGTACAGTTGAGGCGGGTATTATTTGACAGTGATGTTTTGCTCGATGTTCTAGCTCAACGACAACCGTTTGTTGTTGCCTCTGCACAGGCATTAAATAGGGTGACACAACCACAAGTGCAGGGGTACGTGTCCGGTCATGCTGTGACAAATATCTTCTATATTTTGCGCCGTCAAGTTGGTAGCGAAACTGCACGCGAACTTTTATCAAGGCTATTAGAGCATCTTCAGATCGCCAGTGTGACCGATGAGGTTATTAGGGCTGCATTGCAAAGTTCTATGGCAGACTTTGAAGATGCTGTGACCAGTGAAGCAGCTAATGCCGCAGGTTTAGAAGTTATCGTGACTCGAAATACACCTGATTTTGGGGCTTCTGCAATCCCCGCAGTATTACCCGAAGAGTTTCTGGCAATGTCGTTAGAGTAAGGATTGTTAACGCTGCATAACATAGTCCCTGAGGCGGACGGAGTCAATAGAGAATCAAAGTGCAATATTCGACTGAATTCCAAACTTTTTAGACGTGAGAATGTTAACTGAGATTGAATGGTGAATGGCTATTTCAATCTCAGTTTCAAATTCATCTAATTCTCAGTTTCGGCTCTAATCTGTTCTCACTTGTATCTCTTAATCATCTTTGCCTATTGCCTTTTATGTTCTGTTTTCTGTTTTCTAATTGGTTATTCTTTAGCAGGTGAACTGCTAAACTGCTAATCGCTTTACCAGGGGTGATTGCTTTCGTCGTAGTGCTGCAACATACTTCTCCTCATCGTAAGGAACGTTGTCCTGCCAACAGCGCCACAAAATCCTCCCCCACTTGTAAGCCAATGCACGTATCGCTTTTTGATGGCTTTTACCTGCTTGTTTCTGTTGTTCGTAAAACACTTGTGACCACGTTGAAAATCGCCTTGCCTGATTGACCCATTCCACAAATGTCTGCCTCAGGAAAATTGGACAAGACCACCGCCAATGGACCCAACGTTTCTTCCCACTTTCCTCTTTAACTGGAGCAATCCCGACATAGCTCATAAAAGCTTGGGCTGAGGCAAATCGGGAACGATCTTCTCCAAACGCTACCAGTAATCGTGGTGCTAAATGCGGACCTGCCCCTGGCAATTCGGCAAATAAGGCTGCATCAGGCATCGTCTCAAATAAGTGAGCGATTTTGTCATTAAACCCCGCTAGTTGTTGGATGATGACCTTCAAAATAGCCACCAGTGCCAGTGTCAGTGCTTGAGCGGGTACGACAATCGCCGGGTCCAAGGTAAGTGGCGGACCTGCCTCTTGAATTTGCCCAATCCGTCGGGCGATCGCACTTTTACGACCGACATGGTGGGAGCGAAAGAATTGAGTCAATTGCTGGGCTGTAGCCGCTTGAGCCGACTGAACATTGGGAAACTGTTGCAGGAATTCACAGAACACGGAGGTGTCTTTATCCTCAAACCAATCGAGGACTTGAGGAAAATAGGACTTCAGCGATGCAGTGATGCGATTGGTTAATCTGACCTTCTCTTGCACTAACATCCGGCGTGACTCCACCCATTGCCGCAGGGCACGAGTCTGGGGACAGCCTGCCACCCAAGCCTCTAGCTTGTCAGAATGCTTTTGCATCAATTCAACCAGGATGCGAGCATCAACGGGGTCAGACTTGGCACGAGAGGGTTGAAAGGCTTTGCGGTAGTTGGCCACTAGACGAGGATAGATGGGAAATAGCACCAGATTGTCATACTGGCAAAGGGCATAAAGTAAGGGACCCCGCTTCTGTTCTAGGGCAACGGCAATCTTCCCCTCACCGTAGCGCAGCCTGAGCTGATTGACCCAATCGAGTAAGTCTTGTGGACGGGTTTTGATCAAGCTTTCCTGCCAGGTGGCAGAGGCACAGTCATACAGGGCAATATCATGTTTCCGGTCTGCCCAGTCAATCCCAATATAAGCCACATACTCGTTAGTGCTCATGGTAGATTAAAGTCCATTGATTTTGATTGAAGTGGAAGAACCTGCCGCCTGCACCCGCGAAAAGATTATGGAAACGGTTGAAGCCTTATTCCCTGAGAATTCGTTAAAGTAGTGTAGGTTAAGGGTTTAGAGGCGAGTCGATATGTTAGTAGTCATCTGGTGACTTGCGCTGCATAGTCGTCCTCTAGCCCTGGCAGGTTCTCCCGCTTTTTACTCTAAGCTGCTCTACAATCAGTTGAGGTCAAGGGTGAGGAGCGAACAATATGTTAGTAGACATGAATACTGTCACCCAATGCATAGTCGTCTCTTTTCCCTGTTCTAGTGCTCGTCTCCCCATAAATCATGCTGCACCGGAACGTTGAGTATGCTTGGTTAAGCATCAAAAGTTATCTAAGTACAGGACAAAAAGCTTGAAAGATTGAGCAGGGTAGGGTTTCATCAGAATTACGACACTCATCAGAAACCCTATGAGCCAATATAGCGAATTAAGGCGAGTCCTCCAAGCCCAATTGAACTGGCATGGAGCCAGGATTTCATTTCTGGCTTTGTTTTTGTTAGCCTTGCTGAAAGTCAAAACGGTAAATTTAAGCGAACTATGTTTAGGCTTTGGCGGCAAGGCTTTGCCCGAATCGAGCTACAAGCGGTTGCAGCGCTTTTTTCGAGAGTTTGACCTGGATTACACCGAACTGGCGACCCTGTTGGTGAGTTGGATGCAAATTCCACCAGGGTGGGTGTTGAGCCTGGATCGCACGACCTGGAAATTCGGGAGTCATTGGCACAACATTTTGACCTTAGGCATTGTGCATGAAGGGGTTGCCTTCCCGATTCTGTGGTGGCTGTTGGATAAAAAAGGGAACTCCAACAGCGACGAGCGGATGCGGTTTATGGAAACCTTTGCCAAACGATTTCCCACCGCTCGGGTGAACTGCTTGTGTGCGGATCGCGAGTTCGTTGGCCAAGCCTGGGTGCGCTATCTCCTGCTCGAACCGGCTTTAGCCTTTCGCTTACGGATTCGGGACACCGACCAGATTGAGCACGATGGCAAGGTCCTGGCGGCGCGGGTCGTCTTTGCCCATCTGCAAGTCGGTCAATCTCAAAGACTCACTGGCACTTGCCGGGTCTGGGGTTATCCGGTTGCTGTGGAAGCCCTGCGACTTGAGGATGGGGAGTTACTCGTGGTCATTGCGCCCGTCCACACCCAGAATTTGGTTCAAGATTACGCCAAACGTTGGTCGATTGAAACCTTGTTTGGCATTTTCAAAACGCGGGGTTTCTGTCTGGAATCCACTCACTTCACCGATGCCGAGCGGTTGAGCAAGTTGTTCGCCTTGTTGACCTTAGCTTTATGTTGGGCCATGAAAACAGGCGTATGGTTGCATCAATGGCAGCCGATTGAGATGAAAAAACACGGTCGTCGTGCCAAAAGTTTGTTTCGCTTAGGATTCGATTATTTGCGCCATTTGGTGCTCAATCCATCTGCGTCTAATGGGTCCGACTTTTTGCAATCTCTACAACTTTTGTCCCGTACTTAGAAAAGTTATCTGCGGCGGGTGATTGGGAACGTTAGCCGCCGCTATCTCGTCTGTAGAACATCCACAAAGCTTGTTTATTATTCCATTTGTTATTCTAAAGGTTAAGCTAAATCAATCTCATTAACAAGTTGCAAAACACTGTCGTACAACGGTTCTGCAACCCAAAATCTAGCTTCATTGATCAACGCATCCAATAGAGGTTTCACCCTAGCAATCAAACCTTTATTTTTCGCTTCGACTAAGATTCCTAGGATACCTATGTAACGGAGATTCAACCTACTCGCAATTAGCTGACCTCAGCATTTATCAATCAACACTTGATCAGATTGAATCTCGACGGCCAAAGCGATTGCTTCCGCTTCTCCAGGATCTAGTTCGTTGCTCAGTGCTTCAACAAGAGAGAAGTCAGTAACAGCACGAGTTTGAATCCAGTCAAAGGTTTGTACCTCGATCGCACTTGCAACGGGAAAATTTGGGTTAGTGAGTTCTCGATAAATGCTTTCAGGAATGAGAACTGTCCCGTATAGCTGGTGTAGGAGATGAAGATGATTGATTGCAGTAAGGTTATTGCTCGGTGATGTGTCACTGACAACAATCACAATCTGCCCATCTCCCGCAGGTTCTCAATGTCCTGTTCAAAATCTTTCAATCGCAAAAGTTCTGATCAAGTAATGAGCTGTTTTAAATCAGTTCCTACCTGCATTTTCTATACTTTTACCGTTCTCAATTCAAAGTAAAGAGGTCTTTAAGCCTGCTGTTCTCTGCCTTGCCTAAGCCCAAATGGATTTGGTTGAGCCGAGTCAGACTTGCTACTCTAGGTATAATTTTTCACCCTATCCTATGACTTCAATAATCGATTCGATCGAAACTCTGAAACGTAATACTGTAGTTTGCATCTTAGGGGTAATGGTTTTAGGAGGAATAATCGCGACGTTGCTCCATATCTTTGAGGGCAACGCGCATCTGATTTCATTAATCATTCCGCCTCTAACAGTCATTCTATGCCTGAGTCTGTTGCTATATCTGATTAAGCGACCCCAGCAAATCGATCGGGTGATCTTGATTACCCTGGGATGGATTTGTTTCATTCTGCTATTTCCAGAATATTTTTTTGTAATTAAGACCGTATTGGATTCCGACAAACGGTTAGTTGATACGTTGCCGCCGATTTCTTCAGGCTTATTTCTCTTAACAACTGGCATGATTGTTTTTTTACGTCCACGCGGACTGGTCAAATTGGCCTGCTTGCTTTGGGTGATTACAGCCGCTCCAGTTGTGAGTTATTTCATCTTTCATCTCCCGGAACTCAAAACCCCTAGAGGGATGGATTTAATCATTACTCTTGTGCCTGCTATGGGAGTGAATCTATTCTTGATTAGATTTTATGCTCGTCTCCAGGATGCGATCGATAAACTGCATATTGAGCGTTTACATCTCAAGGAAATTTCAGAAAAAGATGCTCTGACTCAAGCGTTTAATCGAGGAGCGGGAGAACGAATCCTCCAAAATTTAATCGAAGAACCGGAACAAAAAATTGGCATCATTTTATGTGATATTGATCATTTCAAACAGATTAATGATAACTATGGTCATCTAGTCGGCGATCACGTTTTGCAAATTGTTGCTCAATGTCTTCAAACTCAATTACGCAAGCAAGATACTCTGATTCGGTGGGGAGGTGAGGAATTCTTAATTGTGGTGTCTGAATATGATCAGATCATAGATTTGGAATATCTAGCAGAGCGGTTGCGACGGATCATTGCCGAGCAACAAGTACTGGGAGCCAGAAAAATCACAGCCTCTTTTGGGGTTGCCTTGCTTCAACCCCAGGAGAATCTAAACCAGCTCTTCGCCCGAGCAGACCAAGCGCTCTACCAGGCTAAAAAGTCAGGTCGAAATCAAGTTATCCTCGCGTAGTGCTAGAGAGCAGGTGCTGAATTTGGCAGGATGTCTATGGTGTTGCTCAAACTGCTGGGTTACGCGATCGGCAGTATTGTGATGTACTGGGGCTTGCTATTCGTACTTGTTGCGCCCTGGGTATCAGCAGTGCTGTTGGTTGTGCTGATCAACGCAGCTTGGAATCGCATCACTGGCAAGACTGACGAATGGACATGGTTTCTCGATTGGACTGAGTCCATCGTCCAGATGGTTCATCGACTAAAAGCTGAATGGATCGGTTGGATACCTGGAATTTTGATTCAGACTTGGTATGCCGGATATGCCGCTAACTTAGTGCAGACCTCAGCGTTAGAACAGCCAACAACGGATGCGATCGTCCTTCAGATCATGGGTGTCATTGGTGTAATTGCCGCCGCCGTCACGTTTTACTGGCTATATCGCCTGGTGGTGGAAGTCAAACTGAGTCAATGGATTCACCTGCTGGTGGGTAGCATTTCTTTAGTTGCCTATTTCGGATTGTTGCAACACCCCCAAGTTGCTGAGGGATTGAGTGAAAGCTGGCAACACATCTTTGCCGTCCTACTTTCCGCCATGATGTCGCAATGATGGAGTGTTCTATCGCCGAGATCGGGGCGTTCATCGTTCACAAGGGTAGCCGAATGTACGTTCCGGTCGCTGGTTTACGCGATCGCTGGTGATCATCGTGCTAACAGGGATTGTGCTTAAGGATCGTAGTAGAATTGTAAAGGAATGTTTCAGACAGCGGAGGGGTTGAGCCTGTGACGACACAAGCACCTGCATCGATTTACGACATTTCGGCAACTAGCCTGGATGGTAGTTCAGTACCACTGAGCACCTATAAAGATAAAGTGCTGCTGATTGTCAACACCGCCAGTCAGTGTGGCTTTACGCCGCAATACAAAGGGCTACAGGCGTTATACGAACAATATGCCAACCAGGGCTTGGTGATTTTAGGATTTCCCTGTAACCAATTTGGGCAGCAGGAACCGGGAACCGCCGAGCAAATTCAGTCCTTCTGTGAAATGAACTTTGGCGTATCGTTTCCACTGTTTCAAAAAATCGATGTGAATGGCAGCAATGCCCACCCGCTCTATCAGTATTTGACCAAAGCCGCTCCTGGGATTTTTGGTAGTGAAGGGATCAAATGGAATTTCACCAAATTCCTGGTCGATCGCAGTGGCAAGGTCGTGAAACGCTATCCTCCCACGACCAAACCCGAGGATTTAGCGAAAGATATCCAGGCACTGCTGTAATCACTATTGTCACCCAGCGATGGCAAACCTGGAACCAGCCACCTTTGGAGCCGGATGTTTTTGGGGCGTTGAAGCCGCCTTTCGGCAGATGAAAGGTGTCGTTGCAACCTCTGTTGGCTATATGGGTGGATCGTTTGAACACCCCAGCTACCTGGATGTGCTGTCTCGGATTACCGGACATGCAGAAGTCTGTCAGGTGGAATACGATCCAACCATTGTCAGCTACGATGAATTGCTGCATTTGTTTTGGAACATTCACGATCCCACCAGCCTGAATCGTCAGGGAGCCGATCGCGGCGAACAGTATCGCTCGGTGATCTTTTATCACACGCCGGAACAAGCGACGATCGCCCGACACTCTAAAGCTGAGTTAGACCGCTCTGGTCAGTATGACAAACCGATCGTGACCCAGATTCAACCTGCCTCACAGTATTGGCTGGCAACCGCAGACCACCAGCAATATTTGGAGAAAAAACAGGCAGCGGCAAATCTGACTTCAGAGTCAGCGAACGGGGAGTAAATCTGATTACAGTAGAGGGAACCTATCAGTTAACGCCTCCCTCTAGCGGAACTCAATCACCATGATGCAAACTCTGCAACTCCCTTCTGGGCAAACTATTCCCGTTCTCGGGATGGGCACTTGGCGGATGGGCGAAACGACCAAACATCGCCCAACTGAAGTTGCCGCCTTGCGTCACGGCTTGGATCTGGGACTCTCCTTAATTGACACAGCAGAAATGTATGGGGAAGGGGGCGCGGAAGAAGTGATTGCGGAAGCGATTCACGATCGCCGTTCAGAGGTGTTCCTGGTTAGCAAAGTCTATCCCCACAATGCCTCTAAACAAGGGACGATCGCGGCTTGTGAACGGAGCCTCAACCGATTAAAGACCGATTACCTGGATCTCTATCTGCTGCACTGGCGCGGTTCGATCCCACTCAGCGAGACTCTGGAAGCCTTGCAAACCCTACAGCAAGCAGGCAAAATTCGCAGCTATGGGGTGAGCAATTTTGATCTGGCAGATATGGAGGAAGCCAGTCATTTACCAGGTGGAAATGCGATCGCCACAAACCAAGTGCTTTACAACCTGATGCGACGCGGCATTGAGTTAAACTTGCTCCCCTGGTGTCGGCAACACAAAATTCCGGTGATGGCATATTCTCCGATCGAACAAGGACGCTTACTCAACCATCGCACCCTGAAAGCGATCGCGAACGATCGGGGAGTCACAACAGCTCAAGTCGCGATCGCCTGGTTACTGCATCAACAGGATGTCATCGTCATCCCGAAATCCAGCCGAATTGAGCATGTTAACCAAAACTACACGGCTCTGGATTTACAATTGAGTCCAACAGAACTCTCTACTCTAGATACGGTCTTCCCACCCCCCAACAAACCTGTTCCTCTGGAAATGCTGTAACCAAGTTGATTTTTGTCCATTGGAGATTCATTTCAAGGGAGTCTATCCTATAACCAGATCATCCTCGCTGAACTCAGCCAAGCATTTGGGAGGCATGTTTAAGCCATGTTCACACAGGCAGCAGAGAAAAATTTTTATACGCCCGAGGAGTATCTTGATATTGAAGTGAACTCCGACGAACGGCACGAATACATTAATGGAGAGATTGTCACGATGGTTGGCGGAATGCCAAATCATAATTTAATCATTGGTAACTTTCATGCAGCACTTAACTTTGCCTTAAAACGACAGCCTTATTTCACATTTGTTACCGATCAACGATTGTGGATTCCTGACCAGCGCCTCTACACCTATCCTAATGTCATGGTGGTGCAGGGAGATTTGCAATTACAAGTAGGACGTAAAGATACACTGACCAATCCCTTGATGATTGCAGAAGTCTTGTCAGAGTCAACGGAGGCATACGATCGCAGTGGTAAATTCGCTGCCTATCGCACGATTCCCGGCTTTCAAGAGTATGTGTTAATCGATCAGTACTCTATGCATGTCGAGCAATACTTTCGTACCGAACCTCGCAAATGGATTTTTTCTGAATATGATGGTGCGGATGCCCTGCTATCCCTTAGTTCCATCCTGTTTGAAATTTCCCTGGCTGATCTGTATGACAAGGTAGAGTTCACTACAGAATAAGCCAGTTGCTTCAGTCATCGATCACTTTCCCTCGTAGGGCTTTGATTTGACTATGCTTACTTTTGCTATCCAGCCGTTTCCGCTGAGAGCTGCGAGTGGGTTTGCTGGGTTTGCGTGGTTTGGGCAGGGCGATCGCACTTTTAATCAAAGCTTGTAACCGTTGTAATGCCTCTTCCCGGTTCTGCTCCTGACTGCGGTGTTCCTGCGCTTTAATCACGATGACTCCATCCTTGGTGAGGCGCTGATCATTCAGCTTTAACAGACGTTCCTTATAGCGATCGGGAAGTGAAGATGCCAGAACATCAAACCGCAAATGGATCGCTGTTGCCACCTTATTTACATTCTGACCACCTGCCCCCTGAGAGCGTACCGCACTCAGCTCCAGCTCATGATCGGGAATCGTTACCGTATTAGAAATTTGTAGCATGAGTTCATTCTAGGTGATCCGCGATCGGCGTTAGGATGAACACAAGCAACATTGCAGACAGTTGGGTAGTGAGCGAAATGGCAAAGCCGGAACAACCCTTGACGGGAGCAGCACTGATTAAGGAAGTCTGTCGGCGAATTCGGGTGGCTCGCAGCTATTGGGATGCCCATAACAATGCGGCTTGTCGCGGGGAACGAGAACGCGCCTTAGCTCTTTACAACACGCTGACGAAGGAGCAAAAGGAAAAAATTCCCCAACAGCTACGCGTGTGGTTACGCTACCGCAGCGAGAAATACTTTGGGGTACACCGCACTCCACCCAAATCGAAGCGCCAATCAAAATAGTACACCGGAACTATAACAAGTCCTGGGATGGATGTTAGTTTCTCCCTCGGACTTTACAACAGAATAACGGAACGATGTTATAAGACTGGGAGTAATTTCAATGGCGTTAGCAGAATTACGCAAAAGCAAGATGATGGCTCATCTTTTAGATGCGTTAGATGCAGGTCAGGATATTGGTCATTATGGACGACTGACCCTGGCAATGGTGGCACATCATTTTCTGGATGAGGAAGAATTAGTTCGCTGGTTGCAAAAAGATCCAGAGATGAGTGAAGCGGAAGCCAAAGCCTTAGTATTGCAGGTACAGGGAAAGGACTACAATCCGCCTAAACGCGATCGCATTTTAGAGTGGCAACAACAGCAAGAGTTTCCCATTTGCCCCAACCCAGATGATCCGGATGCCTGTAATGTTTACCGAGAGTTACAGTTTCCTGAGCAGGTTTATGAGCATATTTCTGACTATTATGAGCATAAAGCTGAACAGGTTTCCCAGTAAAAGCCTCAACAGTTAGTTCCACCTAAAAAGTATCTGGCTCTACACTACTATTCGCTCTAAATTTTGAGCATTAATCAAAATCAGTTTGCCACTCTGGATGATGATAATAGTCAAATAATCGCGCAATTTGACTGGGCACAACCCGCGTCAGAGATAGGTCGGGAATTTCGTGAGCGGTGAAAAAGGTCGCGGCTTCCGTTTCCACCGAACTCGCTGGTGAACCACTGATCAGTTCACAAAGAAAAAATAGCTTGTAAATGTGGTATTCAAACGGGGGATGATTGTGACGTGGGTGATTGCGATCGTAGAGTGCCAGCAACTTGACGGCGCGGGTTTGATAGCCCGATTCCTCGTAGACTTCTCGTTCTACCGCTAGACTGGGTGGCTCTCCAATATCCACATAGCCACCGGGTAACGTCCATAGTCCATCAAATCGCTCTTTCACTAACAGAATTTTGTCATCCTGAAACACGGCTCCCCGCACATCAATTTTGGGTGTGGCGTAGCCCGTTTCCTGTTGAAAAAAGTTTTGCACATAGCTGGGTTCCAGGGTAGTGTAAGTTGCCATGATTTCTGCGGCGACTTGCTGCACCTGTTGAAACCGATCGATATCAAACGGATTTTGGCTATAGGTCAGTCCATTCCGAGCAATCGCCTGAAGTTTCTGTGCCCACGCTAACCACTTCACATCCATTTACATCTCTCCTGAGATAGTTGGTAAAAATTCATCTCTAGATTAAATAATCCCAACGTTCGTTCATCGAGTATAATTCTCCGGTCAAAATGATAGGAATTCAAAATCGTCACGATCGTCACTATGTCATCTACTACCCATGCCACCCCACTGATCCAGTTTCTCCAGAACGATCTATTTGTCTCTGCTGACGCGATCGCGATCGCCCTACGACAGGAGAGCGTCTTACCGCATCTGTTACCAATGGTGCTGTGGCAGTATGGGCTAATTACACTGGAACAATTGGAACAAGCCTTGGATTGGCTAGAACATACGGGTTCAGCATCCTTCTAATGAGATATTTCTTAACAATCTACAGCGCGATCAACGGTACACTCTCTAGGATTGAGTGAGTTGGAACCTTTCAAAGGTAATGGTACAGCCCTCTCCCTGAGGGGAGG
This sequence comes from Pantanalinema rosaneae CENA516, assembly GCF_050753385.1. Lineage (NCBI taxonomy): Bacteria > Bacillati > Cyanobacteriota > Cyanophyceae > Leptolyngbyales > Leptolyngbyaceae > Pantanalinema > Pantanalinema rosaneae. Next base: position 36,912 of record NZ_JBLZFZ010000006.1, on the reverse strand, counting down.
CTGCCATCACACCGACTTGTAGCGTTTCGGCGGTAGTCAGATAAGCTAATCGCAACATTTGGTAATCTTTGCCGTCGAGAGAATATTGCACCTCGATCGTCTCCGATCGCCGCTGCAACCGTAGCCAGAGAGATTCTGGTGACTGCATAAGCGGGACAACCGACCAATCTGAAACCTCTCGGGTGACGACCGCGCTAACATGCTGAATCTCGTCCACAAACTCAATCCCAGATTTGAGCCAGATCATTTCGTTCTGCCGCACCATCAACCCCGCCTGATCGTAAAGCGCTTGATACTGCCCGGTGATTTTGACTTCGGCAGTGAAGTCCCCCGTTACCGTTTGATAGTAAAAGTGACCATTATCCCGAATAAATCCATAATGGGTTTTGCGCCAGAAATCGGTTTTCGGGGCAGTCGTCATGACAATTTGGTGGTCGGAGCGTGACCAGTGGGCAGGTTCATTTAACCAGTACATGATTGTTCACTATGTATGAGGACGATCGATACTAACGAAGCACGTTAATCTAGATGTGAATTTCCGTTATTGGTTAGCGATCGCAGCAGTCAGTGATGATGATATAAGCTCCTATATCGGTCAGAAAAAATCTTTACGAGTTAATTGGGAGGAACTCAATAATATGGTTGATATTGGCTTAACCCATGTGGCGTTACCCGTCTCAGATATTGAACAAAGTATTCATTTCTATACCACCTATGCAGATATGCACGTCGTTCATCGACGGACGGATTCCAGTCGAGGCGTTGCCGTAGCCTGGTTGTCAGACCACACGCGCCCCTTTGCAATTGTGTTAATTCAGACTGAATCTGTTCAGCCGATTCTTGCCCCAATGGCCCATCTGGGTATTGGCTGTCAAAGTCGGGAAGCCTTAGATCAACTCTGCGATCGCGCTCGGGAAGCAGGCATTTTGGTGGAAGAGCCGAAAGACTCTGGATATCCCGTGGGCTATTGGGCATTCCTGCGAGATCCGGATGGGCACACGCTGGAACTGTCCTACGGTCAGGAAATCGGGCTAACAGTGGAACAAACGAAAGGATAATCTGGCAACAAGTCTTCACAAATATCGTAGGCTGACCGCTTCCCAATCGGCTTTGGCTTCAGTTGTAATATGAAACAACACTTCCACCTGACGACCGTCGCGATCGATCGCGATTACCAATAGCCCGCGATTGGTTTGTTCCTCAGCAAAAATCGCTTTGAGATCAGAATATTTCATCAGGTCTAGACAGAATCGGCGCGTCGGATCTGATCCAGTTATTTACCCCCTATACTAACGGCTGCAAGCAATCTATGCACTCCATGACTCTTGCCGTTCCCAACGGTAGCATCCATCTTCTCACCACCGATGCACCGATTCCTTCAAAGGCATCTCCACCGTTGCCGATCGTGTTTGTGCATGGAATGGCATGTTCGGCGAATATTTGGGAAACTCAGATGGCGTACACTGCCCAAACTCGTTCAGCGATCGCGATCGATTTACGAGGACATGGTGACTCTACACCACCAGCGGATAATGACTACTCTCCGGCTGCCTGTGCGACCGATCTGTTCGCGGTCTTAGCTGCCCTTGAGTTGGAACAGATTGTCCTGGTCGGACATAGTTTTGGTGCTTGTGTCGCCCTAGCCGCAGCGGCCGCTAAACCTCAAGCGATCGCCCAGTTAGTGCTAGTCGATCCACCTGTAGACTGCACTCAATTGCCGCCCGAAGTTTATGAGGAACAATTAGCCCCTTACGAACGGGCACTGGCAACGGATAATTGGCGATCGGCGATCGAAACCTCTTTCCGCCAAGCTTTAACAGGAGGGACACCAGCAACCTATGAATCTATCCTTGACCGTCTTTCTGCCACCCCGAAAGCGGCACTCATTGGCACATCGCATGGGTTATTTGGGTTTAAAGCATTAGATGCCCTCGATCGTTATCTGGCTGCACCAGGAGCAAAGGCTCATGCAATTTTAGCTCCGTCAAATAACATGCCGTTCAGCCTGCATATCCTCCGCCCTGCCCTAACAACAACGACATTACCCGCAACGGGACACTGGCTGATGCTAGATGCACCTGAAGCATTTGCAAGCGCACTCAATGCTTACTTAACTACTTAACTGCCATCTAGCTCAGCATCATAGTTACAAGGGTAATGAACATAATCGTCTTGAGAAGACGACCAGACTACTGATTCAACACATCTCGTTTATGTTCAGGGGCAGCCGCAACAGCCGCGACTTCGGCAATCAATTCATCCGAAACTCCTAGTTCTTTCAACGTTGCCACCAAATTTTCGGCGACTGCATCAAAGTGTTCCCCCTTCAACCCCATATCCTCAACTACATGTTTATGAGCGGCTCTCATCGTCTTACCGTCATAATGGGCAGCACCACCGAAGGCATAGGTGAGAAAGGCTTTCTGATGTTCACGTTGCCTATGCATATCCACATTGTTGAAAAAATGTTTGATGCGACTATCATTTAATACTCGGTCATAGAATCGATCCACAGCCGCCTCGACAGCATCTTTCCCACCTAATTTCTCATACAAGGTACTCATATTTTTCTCTCACAACCCTATTAAGTTAATCCAAATACTCTACTCACTTATTATCTTTCGGAGCCAGTGTTTTCCCTGGAAAAGTAAAAATAAATTATTACTTGTAAGACACAATAATTAAACTAGAACTAACGTTCTATCACGAACTAATATATAGCAATAGAAGTAAATTAAGCAGTGAGGATAACGAGATAAGAGTTTAATGAAACCCGATCGCTCAATACATTGATTGAATAGCCATTACAAGAGCAGCTTCAGCTAAACATCATTTTGGATGGTTGGGTAGTGGCGTGAACAGATTCAAACAGTTGTCCGATCGGGCGAAGTAAACGATGAATTTCGCCTGTTAAGGTAATCACCAGTGGACGATCGGAGTTCGATGCTGTGGTTACAATTGTTTATTACGTGGCGATCAGCCTGGATGGCTATATTGCGACTCCGGATGGTGGAATTGATTGGTTGCCCCCACTTGATTCAGAGAGCGAAGATTTTGGTTATGCCGAGTTCTATGCCCCGATCGATGGTCTAATCATGGGTCGTCATACTTACGAAAAGGTGTTGGAGTTGGGTGAATGGATGTATCCTGATAAACCCTGTTGGGTTTGCTCCCACCAACCAGTAGAGATCGAGCGATCGGAAGTGATTCTGACCGATAAAAGCCCGGGTGAAATTGCAGCAGAGCTAGAGGCCCAACAACTCAAGCGGGTATGGTTAGTCGGTGGTGGGCAACTGGCATCGTCTTTTAGACGCGAAGGATTGATTTCAGAATATATCATTGCCGTCATTCCAGTGATCTTGGGTGAAGGCATCCCATTCTTAGCACCATCGCCACCTCAGGAAACCCTGCGATTAGTTGACTGTAAATCCTACGATCAGGGTGCAGTGTTGTTGCACTATGTTAGCGATCGCGCTCTTTAATCTATTTACATTTACAAGTAGCTTTTTTGATCAAATCACATCAATTAAACCAGCGATTGATCACTCTAGTAGACATTAAACCAACATCAATAAATTAAACCAGAGGCTAATTCACGCGTAATCAAAATTTGAAATTTGCCAGCAGGAATGCTGCTATTAAGACGGCGCACAAACAAATGATAGGTTCCTGTCTGTGAATGAATATCACGTTCTAGAGCCACGATCGGCGCATCAGTTTGAGCACTCGTTTCTAGATCACTACAGGTATCCAGCAAAACAGCAACAACTTGATGATCAACTGTCCCGCCCATTGCTCGTTCTACCAGCGCGATCGCCTGATCCTGTAAGCGGTGTTGCAGTTCGGTTCTAGGATCAGCATCCATACCATTTCCACCTCCCAATGGGGTATCTCTGTTGATATTCTAAAAGTGAAATTGAGGCAATGAGTCATTCTATCGATTGAAAATCGAGCATTTCATTCTGAGTTATGACGATAACTTGTTATCATGCAGCGACTGCTATAGTCGTGGGCAGATAAACCATTTCGTCAGAAGCCACTATGGAAAGTAACTTAGTCAATACTTCTAATCAATATGGTAGGGCTTTAGAATATGCGATCGTGGCAGAAATGCTGCAACATTTACCCAACCAAGTGAAACTGACACCTCGTGCCCTGAAGGATCAGCAAAGAGATGCTATACATTATGACAACCTGCCAACAGCAACACAACAAAATTATAGACAGTGTGCAGTTCAGGTAGTAGCTTGGTTGCAGCAAAATTTCTCGATTTCTAATTATTTGCTTACCGTCGATCGGCTACCTGATCATGCTTCTAAACAAGGAGATGTCACCGATATCCGAATTCATTATGCTCAATCTAGCGTTAACCTATCGATTAAGCACAACCATACTGCACTAAAACATCAGCGCCCAGCTTCTACTGCTCAACACTGTGGATTTGCTAGAAAAAGTTCAGAAGATATAGCTTTTAGAACAGCCTATAAAAATACAACACAAAGTTTTTTAATGATGGCGCAAGGAACTTTCAAATTTTGCGATATAGATCAACGGATAATATTTGAGCACCTATACATTCCTATTTGCGATCTTGTTGCCAATTTTATTCATCAAAATGGTTCTCAGACAGCCAGCGCTTCCCATTTATTTAGTTTTTTGGTTGGAAGAACAGATTTTTACAAACTAATCTTTCAGGAAAGAAGTAAACTCTTGGTTGTGGAAGAATTCAGTCAATTAACTATACCAGAATCTGTCATAGCTCAAGCTCAGAAGAACTATGTTTATCTCAAGTTCTCAAACGCCTGGGAAATATCTATGCGCTTGCATACTGCTTCTAGCCGCATTAGCAATAATCCTAGCCTAAAATTTGATACCCAGCCCAGTCAGGTTGTCGTACCGAGACAAAGCTTCAATGTGTAAAAACAAAGTTTGTTATTTTTCACTTTTGATTCAGGAAAAGTTGAGAGATAACTGCTTTAAACATCTCGCTCCAATTTGTTTATTCTCAGCACTATTCACACCCTCACCAGTTTGACTAAACAAGTCATAATAAATAGTTTTTCCTAAAATTTCCCCAAAGTTTACAGGGACAGCATTACCAATCATTTTGTAGGCGGCGGCTAGATTTTCATAAGCAAAAACAAAATCATCTGGAAATGTTTGAATTCTGGCACACTCGCGTACAGATAAACGTCTATATGGATAAGGAGAGTCAGGATCGAAAATCCATTGATCCTTACCGACATGAATCATGGGATTTGCCTGGGGATGGATAGGGGCATGGCGACCTCCGGCTTGAATTGTAAACGAGGGTTCGTGCCAAGAGCGGACTCGATTCCGGGACATATACATGGAAGAAAATCCACCTGTCATATATTCATGGTTCGCGATCGCACAATTAGCTCCATTTGTTTTAGTTTTAGCGATCGCGGGTAACGCCGAGTCTCGGATATCCCAAATTGCATCTTTGAGAGTTAGTGGAGGTAGATTTGCAGGTAAAGAATGAAATGAGAAGCGCTTGCCTAAATCAATGTGATAACCCATAAAAATCACGCGTTTGCGATCTTGCGGCACGTTATAGTGCATGGCATTGAGTAGTTTAAAGGCAACCGTATAACCCACCTCTTCAAATGCCGCGACGATATCTCCGACCACTTTCTGGTGCTTTTTGTGCAGCATTCCCGAGACATTTTCAGCTAGGAAAAATAAGGGCTGTTTATCCTTCAAAACCCGCACATACTCTAGAAACAGCTTGCCGCGATCGTCTTCAATCCCGCGTTGAATTCCCGCTTCACTCCAACTTTGGCAGGGTGGACCACCAATAATGCCAACACAATCAGGAATTTCGTCAGACGCGATCGTTCTTATATCTCGTCGATCGAGCACCGTACGCGGGTGATTACGCTCATAGGTTCGCCAAATATCTTTGTCATACTCGTTTGCCCAAATCACGTTAAAGCCAGCTTGTTGGAAGCCTAAATCCAGACCTCCACACCCTGCAAATAACGCAACTACATTTTCTGGCATAAACTTTTGCTGACCAAGGATGACAACAGAATTGAGGCTTTTACTATACCTCAACTCGCTATAATCAATAATATTTAGCTAATTAGCTAATTGTCAAGCTAGCTACTTGACTGAAGTATACTAAAGCAAAGCTAACCTGTTGCTAGAGCATCAATGGCGCAAACTCAACGTAAGCCTGTATACATTCAGCCAGAGCACCATGAAATTCTCAGGCGAATCGCGTTTGAACAACGTTGTAATTTATCTGATGTTTTAGATGCAGTGTTGGAACAGACGAACTGGGAGGAAGTCACCAAACAAGCAAACCGCAAACCATTGCAGAGAGCAGCCGAACGCAGTAGTACATACAAAGTTCAGCCAACTGAATCTGAGCCTGATCATTAGAGGCTCAGCCAGGTTGCTAAAGCATAGCCAACAGTTGGAATAGTTATTTAATCCAGACGGTTTTAACATTGACAAATTCATGAATGCCCTGAATGCTGAGTTCGCGCCCAAAGCCCGATCGCTTAATGCCACCAAAGGGTAAGCGCGGGTCGGATTTGACCATCCCGTTAATAAAGACGGCTCCCGCCTCAATCCCATTAATTAACTGTTCTTGTTCCGCTGGATCGGTTGTCCAGGCACTTGCCCCCAGACCAAACGGAATGTGATTGGCAAGGTAAATGGCTTCCTCGATATCGGCAAACCGGAACAGCATGGCAACTGGTCCAAAAAACTCTTCCCGCGCTACTGGCGCACCAGCCGGAATATCCGTCAGGATCGTCGGTGGATAGTAGTTCCCGACTCCATCCAACGGTTGCCCCCCGATCGCCAATCGCGCCCCCTGTTGCACAGCGGCTTGCACCTGCTGATGAATCTCATCCCGAATTTTTGCCGTGGCTAAGGGGCCGATATCGGTATCTGGCAGCATCGGATCACCCATTTTCAAGGCTTTATATTTTTCGATCAGGCGGTGTTCAAATTCATCCGCGATCGAGTTCGCGACAATAAACCGTTTTGCCGCAATACAGGACTGCCCATTATTCAGCATCCGCGCCGTGACGGCGGTAGATATGGCAGCATCTAAATCCGCACTGGGCATGACCACAAATGGATCACTGCCGCCCAATTCCAGTACCACTTTTTTGATTTGTTGTCCGGCGGCAACCGCTAAACTGGCTCCAGCGGGTTCACTGCCCGTCAGGGTCGCCGCTTTGATGCGATCGTCTGCCATTAAGCCAGCAATTTTGTCGGCACCAATCAGTAAAGTTTGAAATACCCCATTGGGAAAACCAGCCTGGTGAAAAATTTCCTCGATCGCCAGGGCACATTGGGGCACATTCGAGGCATGTTTCAGCAACCCCACATTGCCTGCCATCAACGCCGGAGCCGCAAACCGAAACACTTGCCAAAACGGAAAATTCCACGGCATGACCGCCAGCACCGCTCCCAGAGGTTGATAGCGGACAAAACTGCGACTGGCATCGCTTTCACCTGGCAGATCAGCCAAAAACTGAGCCGCATTCTCGGCATAAAAGCGGCAAACCCAGGCACATTTTTCCACTTCCCCGATCGCGGATTTCAGGGTTTTACCCATTTCCAGCGTCATTATTTTGCCGAAGGTTTCCTTCTGCTCTTCCAAAACTTGAGCCGCCGCATTCATCCACTGCGATCGCTGCTCAAAGGAAGTAAATCGATACTGTTCAAAGGCTCGTTGCGCCAGTGCCAACTTGGTTTCTAGTTCTGCATCAGTCAGTGGTTCAAAGGTCTTGATCGTTTCACCCGTAGCTGGATTAATCGTCGCGATCGCCATAGCTACCCTCTCTTCATTCCAGAACATCTAACGCCCTCTGCTTGCATTCTAGACACTGAGACTCTGTGCCATGCCAAACGCAAGTATTTTGTTACTCAGGCTTGCGAAACTATAATTCCTAATTACAAAAAATTGAGAAAGCTGAGAGCCCGCATTCCCAGCCCTTCAGTCATTTAGTCAGATAGACTTTCCAGCACCAGATCTCATTTCATCCTGACCAGTCACCCGATGCCGTGAATTGGTTCGACAGTCACGACAGTCTTCTCACACCACCATGAACCTTGCATCTCGCTGGCGGTTAGCCACTCTAACAGCATTAGGTCTTTGTGTTCCCACGATCGCTAGTCCAGTCCAAGCCGCCCAGTTTAGTCAGGGAGAGGTGAACCAAAATCGCCTGATTGCGATCGCTGCCCCGATCGGCAGTGGCACCTCTCATCAGTTGCTAATTCTGGAACAATTGAACAATAGTCGTTCCTGTTGGCAGGAAACTGGCGCTAATCCGACCCAGGTTGATCCACTATTATTAAATTTCGACTTCACCAATATTTGTAGTCGCAGCACCGATAGTAATGGCTATTCGGTACGGGTTGGCAATCAGGATTTAGGCTGGCGTTATAGTCTGCGGATTGTCAAGCAGCAGGGCAATATGGTGCTGATGGCAGTCCCCAATACCGATCGCAGTCAGCCTGCCCTGGAAATTGGCAAAACCAATGGCATGACAAACGGCTTTGCCAAAATTACTCTGAATCCCGGTTGGCGCTTTACCCGGCGGGTTTACAACGGTCAAATGGTCGGTCATGTCTATCTGACCAACGATCAGCCCTTGACGACTCTGAATACGATCGCCGCCCGACCTACCCCCTCACTTCCAGCCATACCCACCGCCACCCCACCCGTAGTTCAATCCCAACCGGGGAAGCAGCCCTCTCGTCCAATCCAGCCAAATCCGGTCGTCTCTAGTCAGTCATCCTCTATGCCAGCCTCCCGCCCAACTGCCAATCCACCCGTGGCAGCAACTCCCACCCCACGTCCAACGGCAGCCCCGGCGCAGAATAGTATTGTGGTTCCCACTCTCCCGGTCGGTTCAGTCGCCCCTGTGGCTCCTGCGGTGCCAGTTTCCCAGTCTTCTACTCGCACCAACCCATCAAGCAATGCCTCACTGGTTGCCGCTTTACCAACGAATCAGTCCGGTGGTGCGATCGACTACTTGCCAAATCTGGATAGTGCCGCTCCTAACAACCTACCCGAACTGACAGCATCCGCCACGGTCAGTCGTCGCTATTCCCTGTGGTCAACCTATTACTATGTCCATCGTGCCCAGCACACACCCAACGGACAACCCCTGTTGGATCTGTCCGGTAATGATTTAGGAGTGAGATTATCTAGCCGCGATTGGTGTGGAGCCGCTGTTGAGGGTACGGTACAGGTGATCCACAATCAGCAAATCGTCGGCACTTACAACTATGCGGGACGGGGTGGCAAGGAACAGGTGGATTGTTCCCCGTATTACTCGGCGCTGAAAGATATTCGAGCGACTAATCAAGTCCGGTTTCGTCCCACCAGTAATCCCTATGGCGATGGCGTGAGTGGACTGAGACTCGTGCCCTATCGCACGATCGCCGTTGACCGTAATTTGATTCCGATTGGATCTGTGATCTACATTCCTGCCGCTCGGGGCACTGTTGTCACCTTACCTTCAGGGCAACGTGTCACCCATGATGGCTATTTCTATGCCGCCGATGTCGGTGGGGCAATTGAAGGCAATCACATTGATGTGTTTTTAGGCATTGCGGAGCAAAATCCCTTCCGGTTTGTCACCAGTTCCCCCCGAGGCACCTTTGAGGCGTACTTAGTCAATGATCCCCAAATTCAGCAAACCTTAGCTTCACTGCACCGCTCAGGGCGATCGGTGGCATCGAATCCGCGATAAAGGGTCGATCAACCACCAATCTTGCATGGTAAAAGGCGGAGCTTGCCCAACCTCTGATTGCAATCAAAAAGGTGACAAACCCCGCCCTATAGTGAATCTGGGATTGATGTTATCCCAGATTTTTTATGGTTTTAAGCGATCGAAGCTACTTTGACATCATTAGTTGCCAGTAGCTCTTGCAGTTCTTCCGAATCCACCGTTTCCTTCTCAACCAGCAGGTCGGCTAGTTGATCCAGGACATGACGGTTGTTCACTAGAACCGCTTTGGCTCGGCGGTAGGCTTGTTCCACCAGGTTCCGCACTTCATCATCGATCGTGGCAGCCGTTTCTTCCGAGAAATCGCGTTCGGCGGCAATATCCCGACCCAGGAACATGTTGCCTTGCTGACGACCGAGCGCCACTGGCCCTAAGCGATCGCTCATGCCAAACCGAGTCACCATCTGCCGAGCTACCCGAGCCACTTGTTGTAAGTCGTTCGAGGCTCCCGTGGTGACTTCTTCCTCACCGAAGATCAGTTCTTCCGCAATCCGACCACCGAGGGCAACCGCCATCTGATTTTGCAAATAGGAGCGGGAGTACAAGCCAGAATCCATCCGGTCTTCGCTAGGTGTGAACCAGGTTAGACCACCGGCACGACCACGGGGAATAATGCTGATTTTTTGCACTGGATCGTAGTCCGGCATCAACGCACCGACTAGAGCATGACCCGCTTCGTGGTAAGCCACTAACGTCTTCCGCTTTTCGCTCATCACCCGATCTTTCTTCTCGGGACCGGCCAGGACACGATCGATCGCATCATTGACTTCATCCATCGAGATTTCGGTCAGGTTCCGGCGAGCCGCTAAAATGGCGGCTTCGTTCAGCAGGTTAGACAGATCGGCTCCGGTGAATCCGGGAGTCCGACGGGCAATCCGCTCTAGATCCACATCTTTCGCTAAGGTCTTGCCACGGGCATGAACCCGGAGAATTTCCAACCGTCCGGCATAATCGGGACGATCGACCACCACCTGGCGATCGAAGCGACCGGGACGGAGCAATGCCGCATCCAAGACATCGGGACGGTTAGTAGCGGCAATGATGATAATGCCGGTGTTACCTTCAAACCCATCCATTTCGGTAAGTAACTGGTTCAGGGTTTGCTCCCGTTCATCGTTACCACCACCCAGACCCGCGCCCCGTTGCCGACCCACGGCATCAATTTCATCAATAAAGACGATACAGGGAGCGTTGGCTTTGGCTTGTTCAAACAGGTCGCGGACGCGGGAAGCACCCACCCCAACAAACATCTCCACAAATTCCGAACCGGAAATCGAGAAGAAGGGTACACCAGCTTCACCCGCTACCGCCCGAGCCAGCAGAGTTTTACCTGTTCCAGGAGGCCCAACCAGTAGCACCCCTTTGGGAATCTTGGCACCCACGGCAGTGAAGCGATCGGCGTTTTTGAGGAAATCAACCACTTCATTCAATTCCAGTTTTGCCTGGTCAATGCCTGCTACATCGCCAAACGTCACTTGGGTTTGGGGTTCCATTTGCACTCTGGCTTTGGACTTACCAAAGTTCATGGCTTGGCTACCCGGACCACTCTGGGCACGTCGCAGCAGGAAGAACAAACCAACCAGCAGCAAAATCGGGAAGAACAGGCTGCTTAATGCCTTAAACCAGAAGCCATCATCCTGAGGTGGAATGACGGAGATATCTACTCCATTCTTGGTCAGAGTATTAATTAGCTCTGAGTCATCGGGTAGATTCACAATCCCATAGCCGTTGCCCTGCTGCACTCTGGCAATGCTGCGATCGGCACTGATTTGAACTTTGTTAATCTTATTTTCCTGAACTTGTTGCAGGAAATCGCTGTAGCGCAGTTTCTCTTGTCGGCTTTGAGGCTTATCAAAAAACGCTGTTGCCATCGAAATCACCACGATCGCAAGCAGGGTATAAAGCCCGATGTTTCTCCACCGCTTATTCACTGGGGTCTGTCCTCCTATATCAGGGTGCGGAGATATCTACAATTCTATCTATGTTAACTAATATTAACTTATCTGAGAATTGTGTGGGATCTCCCCTCAGAACTCTATTCACTTCCTCCATGATATTGCGCCCAGTTGGAAGCGGGGGGTGGGGAGAGGGGGAAGATGAGGAAGATGGGGTGGATAGGAAGAGGACGGGTTAGACGCTGGAGAGGACGGGTTGGGGTTGCAGGCGTTCCAGTACCTGCTTTAAGACCATTGCCGTCCAGTCAATGTCGGCGGCAGTGGTGAAGCGACCTAAGGTGAAGCGAATTCCTGCCGTTGCCACCCGATCGCTGTAGCCCATCGCTTGCAAAATCGGACTGGGGGTAATTTTGCCACTGCGACAGGCGGCTCCGGCACTAATGCCAATGCCAGCCAGGTTCATTTGGCGAACCAGAGCTTTACCATTCAGAATTTCCCCATCGGCATGGCTGAGACAAAAACTGACATGGTGCGGTAAGCGCTGCCAGCGATCGCCCGTCGGCACTAATTCTGGGACATCTGCCAGTTGCTCAAATAAGCGATCGCGCAATTGGATCAGTCGGGGGGTTTCTGTGGTCATTTCCTGAGCCGCTAATTCGGCGGCAACCCCAAATCCGGCGATCGCGGGTAATGCCTGAGTGCCCGAGCGCCACCGCGATTCCTGACCGCCACCACTCAGTAGAGGTAAGAGAGACACACCGGGACGAATGTAGAGTGCCCCGGCTCCTTGCGGGCCATACAGTTTATGACTGGATAGGGAGAGCAGATCAACTGGGAGTTGCTGCACATCGATCGGCAAGCGTCCGGCGACCTGGACGGCATCGGTATGAAATAAGGTGCCATGCTCATGGGCGATTGCCACCAGTTCGGGAATGGCTTGGAGCGTACCCACTTCACTTTGACCGTAAATAATTGAGACCAATACGGTATCTGGCTGTAAGGTGGTACGCAGGTCAAGGGGATTAATCCGACCCTGGCGATCGACGGGCAAGCGAGTCACACGCCAACCCCATTGTTCGAGTAAGCGGACAGGTTCGGCGATCGCGGAGTGTTCAATGCTAGAAATGACCAAATGTTGAGGCGTGGAATATTGCCGCACGACTCCCATGACTGCCAGGTTATCGGCTTCCGTCCCCCCGGCGGTAAACACGATCGCTTCGGCTGGAGCGTTAATCAATCGCGCAACCTGTACCCTCGCCCGTTCTAACACGGTTGCCGCCCGTTGCCCCCAGGTATGGAGGCTAGAGGGATTCCCCCACTGTTCCGTCAGCGCAGACTGCATTGCTGCGATCGCTTCGGGTCGAGTGGGAGTAGTGGCGCTGTAATCCAGATAAATTTGCATGAGCTGCAAGCAGATGGCATTCTTAAGTCCTTATTCAGAATAGCCTCTGCCAAGATGTTCTGGAGAGAGGGAGCAGGTTAAGCTTTTTCGGTTTCCCCCGGTTCAATAATCCGTTGGAACAGATAGCCAGTGCCCCGAGCGGTGAGAATTAGCTCCGGGTTACTAGGGTCATCTTCCAACTTTGCCCGTAGTCGCGAAATATGCACATCCACCACCCGAGTATCGACATGCCGCTCCGGTGTGTAGCCCCAAACTTCCTGAAGAATTTCGGAGCGAGAGAAGGCTTCCCCCGATCGACTGACAAGTAATTCCAGGAGGCTAAACTCCATGCCAGTCAGCCGAATCCGTTCATCACCCTTGTAGACCTGACGTTTGTTAGTATCAATGCGGATGTTGTTAATGTGGATCACGCCGGAACTGGGAATGCCCGAAGTCCCCGTTTTTTCGACCCGCCGCAGAACTGAGCGAATTCGCGCTTCCAGTTCCTTGGGGGAGAAGGGCTTAACGACATAATCATCAGCGCCCAGTTCTAATCCGGTGATGCGATCGGCCACATCTCCCAAAGCCGTTAGCATAATAATCGGCACATCCGACTCTTTTCGCAGTTCCTGGCAGACTCCGTAGCCATCCAACTTAGGCATCATGACATCCAGAACCACCAGATCCGGATCCGCACTACGAAATGTATCCAGCGCTTCTTCGCCATCCGCCGCAGTAACAACGTCATATCCAATCATTGAAAGACGAGTTTCCAGAATCCGCCGGATACTCGCTTCGTCATCAACGACCAGAATTTTTTCCTTGTGGTTTTCCAATTTGATCCACTCCTAATTGATGCAAGCCTTAAGAGGATTTTTATGTTTAAATTTTCGTACTTTATCATTAAAGATAGTACCCCATTTAACAGTCTTGAGAGCGCGAAAATTCTCCTTTGAACAATCCTTTAATTTTTTTTAAGCTTCGTTTGAGTGTTAGCGTTTAGCGATCTACGAATGCGTTTGGATCTCCTGTCCCAGGCATTAGCAATTTTTCGTTTCCCATCTTGCAACCGTACCCCATGATCACTAAATCAGTGATTAGGAAATAACCCTGCTCCTATGGATTGATTAGCACCCTAATTTAATTGTGAATTTAGTCTCAGGTGGCGAAAGGTGGTTTCTACGGATATTTTTCACCGCTGATTCGCTGATGGGAGTTCAGTTGATTTCATGCCTCGATCGACTGCCGCCTTGCCTCTTAACTTATTTGCATCCTGAAATATGCCAAAACCACGATCGCTGTATGTTTGTCACCAATGTGGGGCAGAGTTTTCGCAATACTTCGGAAAATGTCCTGCCTGTGCTGCCTGGAATACGCTAGAAGAACAGGTTGCCCCCGCCGCAACCGCCGCTGCTGCTGTGCGATCGGGCGCTACGGCAACGGTAGCATCTCGTTCCAGTAAACGCGCGACTTCCCGCCCAACTACTGCCCAAGCCAAAGCCTCCCTCACCCTCGCCCAAATTTCAGATCATCCTCAAACCCGCTTACCGTCAGGGTATACCGAACTCGATCGCGTTTTAGGCGGAGGCATTGTTCCCGGTTCCCTGGTGTTGATTGGCGGCGATCCGGGCATTGGTAAATCGACCCTGCTGTTACAAACGGCCAGTCGCCTTGCCCAAAATCATCGAATTCTCTACGTTTGTGCCGAAGAATCGGGGCAACAGGTGAAACTGCGATCGCAGCGATTGGGAGTCACCCCTAAAGACACCACGACTCCGGGCAGCGATGCCGATCTTTATCTATTGCCAGAGATTGATCTGGATACGATTTTGGCGGAACTGGAAGCGTTGCAGCCGCAGGTAGCGGTGATTGATAGTATTCAGGCGCTCTATTTTAGTGCCTTAACTTCGGCTCCGGGGTCGGTGGCTCAGGTGCGGGAATGTACCTCTGTATTAATGCAGTTTGCCAAACGCCAGAATATTACCTTATTTATTGTGGGGCATGTGACTAAGGAAGGGGCGATCGCGGGGCCGAAGGTGCTGGAACATTTAGTGGATACGGTGCTGTACTTTGAGGGCGATCGATTTGCCAGTCACCGTTTACTGCGATCGGTGAAAAATCGGTTTGGCGCGACCCATGAGATTGGGGTGTTTGAAATGGTGGATCAGGGACTTCAGGAAGTGCTGAACCCATCGGAGTTATTTCTTGGCAATCGGGAAGAGGTGTCCTCTGGTAGTGCGACGATCGTTGCCTGTGAAGGCACTCGCCCGATCGTCGTGGAATTGCAGGCACTCGTCAGCCCTACCAGTTACAGTTCCCCCCGGCGATCGACGACGGGAATTGAATATAATCGCTTACTGCAAATTCTGGCGGTGCTAGAAAAACGGGTCGGCATTCCGTTATCGAAGCTGGATGCCTATGTGGCTTCCTCTGGCGGCTTGAGTGTCGGTGAACCGGCTGCCGATCTGGGAGTCGCGGTGTCTGTGGTGGCTAGCTTCCGCGATCGCGTCGTTAATCCCCGCTTAGTGCTAATTGGAGAAGTCGGCTTAGGCGGACAGGTGCGACCCGTCTCCCAGATGGAATTGCGCCTGAAGGAAGCCGCCAAACTGGGATTTAAACAGGCGATCGTGCCTAAAGGGCATAGCCTATCCGATGTTGGGATTGAAGTGATTCCAGTGGCGCGGGTGGTGGATGCGATCGCGATCGCCCTGACCAGTAGTAAAACAGCAGAAACCGAAGCCCCTGCTAGCGAGGATTAGGACGACTGAGCTGGTTTGTCGATCGGTGGCGGCAAGCATCCAGGGCATTAAATTGTCTGGGGGAACCGATAGCAATTCTTCCTGGCTTGGGCAAGATGAAGGAAGATGTTTTTTTCTGGCTCCCCCATGGACGTTCAAACGTTTGCCCAGCATTTGCCCTCACTGTATCACCACTGGGAATCGGCTGAGATTCAACCTGTGTCCGATCGCTTCCAGGTGGTTTTGGAGCAACTGGGAGGAGCCACCCCCGCCGTCATGCAGTTGTTGAATGCGGCTGTGGGTTCTCTGGCAGTAGGGGAACTGTATTGTGAAATTGGCTGTTTAGCTGGCACTCATCTGATTGGGGCATTGTTAGACCACCCGGAACAAATGGCGTATGCCGTAGAAAGTCCAGCGCGAGTGAGCGAAGAGGAGATCGGCGATCGCCTGCTGGAACACTTATCGGCGTTTGGGATGCAGGAGCAGGTATTCTTCTGTTGCCAGGATACCGAAGAATTTTTTGCGGATCTGCAAGCCGCCGAGTTAGCCGATCGGATTGGCGTGTATTTCTACAATGGAGCCGCCGACTATCGATCGATCTTAATGGGACTGTTACAGGTTCAGCCGTTTCTGGGCGATCGGGCGTTGATGGTGATTGGGCAGGCAGACTCCTTCCTGGTGCGGCAGGCAACCCGGGACTTTTTAGCCACGCACCCGCAGGCACAATTGTTATTCGATCTATCCGCCCCTCAATTGGAGCATACCGCCTTTGGCTATGGGGTGTTGGTACTCGGTTGGGATGCCGTCAGCGATCGCCCATCTGCCAGCCCTGACCTGCCCCTACAATCCCATCCAGTGGTGATGGAAGCCATGCACACCCTGGAACTGCAACAACGGGCGTTGTATATCGAATCCCTCCGGCAAGAAGCCACCGCCGCATTGGGAGAAGGACGCTTTGATGCCGCCGAACACCACTACCGAATGCTCCTGCCCTACGATGGCTACAACCCAGATGTGTGGCAAAATCTGGGCATGTTGTATCACTTGATGGGGCGGCATGAGGAGGCGCTGAATGCCTTAGAAATTTCGCTCCAACTTGCCCCCGAAAATCCCGTAGCGCTACATGTTAGTGGACTGTCATTAGAACACCTGAACCGAGATCCCGACGCTGAAACCGCCTTTCGGCAAGCCCTGAAGCTTAATCCCGTCTATGTGGATAGCTTAATTAGCCTGGGTGAGTTACTCAGTCAACTCGATCGCGGCGAGGAAGCCGCCGACTTATTCCAGCAAGCGATCGCCACTGCCCCGCAGCAATCAGCAGGCTATGTCGGGTTAGGCAAGTTGCGACTGAAGCAGGGAGAGCCAGAAGCCGCCATTCCCGAGTTGCTGCAAGCGGTCAAACTTAGTCCGAATCACGTCAAAGCATGGCAAAGCTTGGAGGCAGCCTATCGTGCGATCGGTAAATCCGACAAAGCCCAACTGTGTACAGTCTACAATCTGGCGTATCAAAGCCAGCATCAGAAAGCCGTTGAAGCGTTTCTGGAAGTGTTTACGATCGACCAGCTTGATACCTACAACGATTGCCTGCTGCTGTATAACTGTTTCTTCCAGTGCGGCATGGTGCCGGAAGCAATCCAAATTGTGGAACGGGCGGCGACCTTACGACCCGAGGATCAGTTTCTCCAACTTGCGCCTAATTTTGTTCTCCCCGCCATTTATCAGGATGCGGCAGAGATGGCGGCAGCCTACGATCGCTATCGGACGGCCTATCAAACCTTAGAACAACTGGTTTCCAGGGCAGAAACAGAATCCACACCCCTGAATGTGAAGGCCGTTGAGAACTTTACTAACTTTTATCTGGCATACCAGGGCAAGGGCGATCGCGATATTTATGCCTGCTACGGTAAGATGCTGCATCGCGTTGCCACAGAGCGCTACCCCGGCTTGCGGCTACCGGCTCCTTTACCGCCCCTGAGTCCGAACGGCAAAATTCGGATTGGCTACATTGCGGAATCCCTTGGCAATAATAGCGATACTCGCTGGGCAATTGGGTGGCTAAAAAACCACGATCGCAGCCAGTTTGAAATCTACTGTTACAGCGTGGAGGCAACGACTGACCTGCGGGCCCAACAATTCCGGTTACTCAGTGATGCGTTCTATCATTTGCCCGATAACCTGGATGCCATTTGTGATCGTATTTTGGCAGACCAACCCCATATTCTGGTGTTTCTGGCTTTAGGAAATCGGGTGAAGATTAACACGATCGCGGCACTGCGGCTGGCTCCGATTCAATGTAGTGCCTGGGGGCATCCGGTCACGTCGGGCTTACCGACGATCGATTACTACCTGTCCGGCGATCTAATGGAACCGGAGAATGCCCAGGAACACTATACGGAGGAGCTAGTCCGCCTACCCAATATTGGCCTGTCCTATCCCCGACCCCAGTTACCCGCACCCAGCAAAACTCGGGCTGATTTGGGACTCCCTGAGGATGCGGTGCTCTATTTATCCTGCCAGTTGGTGTTTAAATACTTGCCACAGCACGACTATCTGTTTCCCGCCCTTGTGCAGCGTGTGCCCCAGGCGAAACTGGTGTTTGTGATTCGCTCGACCTTCACGAACCAAATCAATCCCACCTTAGAACGTCAGTTCCATCAACGGTTAGAACAAGCCTTTGCCACGGCTGGCTTAAACATGGCAGATCACTGTATTTTTCTACCGGGTCAGGATTTATCCGGCTATGTTAGTTTGCTGACCTGTGTAGACGTGTTTTTGGATACGATCGGATTTTCGGGCGGACACACGACCTTTGATGCCATTACCTGTAACCTACCGATCGTGTCCTGTGCTGGCGAGGTCATGCGGGGTCGGCAATCCTATGCGGCGTTGACCATGTTGGGTGTAACGGACACGATCGCTAACAGTGAGGCGGAATACCTGAATCTGGCAGTGCGGCTGGGACTGGAACCTGCTTGGCGACAGGATATTGCGCAACGGATGGCAACCAGCCAAGCAAACCTGTTTGATGATACTGCCTGTGTCCAGGGGCTAGAAGCGTTTTACCAACAGGCAGTCGCCACTCGATTAGCGGCAACCCCGTCAATTTTTGGCGATCGTTCACCGGATACCAAAGCCGTGTTACACGTGGGCTGTGGTCCCTATTATCCCGAGGGACTACCACCCAAATTCCGCACTCCGGAGTGGCGGGAAGTCCGGCTCGACATCAATCCGGCGGTGCGACCGGATATTATTGGCTCGATTACCGATCTGAGTGCCGTTCCCGATCAAGCGGTAGAGGCAGTCTATTCATCCCACAATCTGGAACATGTTTATGCCCATGAAGTGCCGATCGCGCTGGCGGAGTTTTTCCGAGTCTTGAAACCCGGTGGCATTGCCGTCATTACGCTACCGGATATCCAAAAGGTGGCGGAGTATATCGCACAGGGCAATTTAGAGTCATCCCTTTATGTGTCTGCTGCCGGACCGATCGCGGCGATCGATATTCTGTATGGGTTAAGACCGGCGATCGAGAGTGGCAATCATTTTATGGCGCACCGCACCGCCTTTACTGGAGACAGCTTGAGTCAAAAACTTCAGGAGGCAGGGTTTGACAAGGTGGAGATTAATAAGGAAGAACTCAATCTATGGGCAGTTGCTCATAAGGCAACCCTTGACTCAGAATCTCCTTAGTCAGCCGCCAGAAATTCTAGATAGCTACTGCTTAAATCCTTCACCGCCAGTTGATAAAATTCCTTGCCATGCTCTGGAGTCGCCAACGCAGGATTCGATCCCATGCGACCATCGGGATAGCGGCGACGAAAATCGGCGGCTCCATAAATCCGGTGTTCTTTGGAGACTTCCGGACTGAGGGCGGCTCGCTTAATTGCCTCCGGATAGACATACTGAGTTACGGCAACTTCGCTGGGGGTGGCATGGGAACCTTCCTGGTCGGCATAGAGTTCCTTTGCCAACTTATAGACAGAGGGACACATATACCAGTTGTTTACCTGGCAGCGCACCTGATCCGCCTGGGGTAAATTTAAGTCCGCTAAGGTAGCATACACCTCCGAAAATGCCGCCTTCAGGGTCGCGACATTACCCCCATGCCCATTAATAAAGAAGAAATGGGTAAACCCAACCTTTGCCAGCGACACAATATAGTCCCGAATCACCAAAATCAAGGTACTGGGACGGAGGCTGATGCTACCCGGAAAGGCAGTATGATGCAGTGCCATGCCCACATTAATGGTAGGAGCCACTAACCCGTGGATGGCATCCCCCACTCCCCGCGCGATCGCTTCGGCACAAATCGCATCGGTGCCAATCAATCCAGTCGGACCATGTTGTTCCGTCGAACCGATCGGGAGAATAATGCCCTGGGATTGCGCCAGGTAAGCTTCCACTTCCATCCAGGTACTTAAATGCAGTTGCATAGTGACTCGCTTGCATAAACAATGGAGCTAGCCGCCCTAAGTATGCTTTCCGCCATCTCCTGCCAGCAGTCTAACGAATTCCAGTGATGACTGCGGTAGGAGTATGAGCAAATTCTAAATTTTGCCCTTCCGCAATTCAGTGGACTCTCAGGTGACTTAACAACCGTTAGAATAGTTGGTAGAATCCGATACTTAAGCAGCGTGTTAGATTTTACTACCCACTTGCTGTTCGTTCACTCGCTCTTAACAGTTTCGAGCTAACACTTTCTGAACGTCCTAGCGTTGCCTAGAATAATGATCCTAATGCCAATTTTTTCGTTCCGCAGGCACTCCCGAGCTAATCCTCGCGGCTCCATCAGCGCTACAGTCCTCAGCCGAAAATTTTGTCGAGATGCCGCCCGAACCCCGATCGCAGGATGTGCGCCCCCTGGTCAAGTGGGGTGGGGGAACGGGCATAACTTACTAACTACAAGCGGTGCCATTCCCAGGTTCATGCGTTGACCCACAGATTCCGCTGGGAACTCTGAGGGGAAGACCTCCATGTTGGACTGCCGATTTCCAAAGTTTTTGCAACTATTGTTCAGGAGAAGCAACCATGCTACACCGCAAGATCTATCAACTCTGCTGTGACGGTCGTGAAGTCTGGATCTTCTTGCGGGATCAGCAACGCTGGATCGAACGCGCACGCATTCTAGATATTGAAGGTGATTTAGTCACGGTTCGCTATGAGATGGAGGAGGAAGATGAAATTTCTTCCTGGGAAGAAATGATTCGCCTGGAAAGTATCGGAGCGGTGATGCAAAAACTTGCCTCTGTACCGAAGGGCAACTTTGAACCCGCGATCGCGGAGGATTGCCCAGAAGCAGAACAGATTTTTAATAACCGCTATCCCGAATCAAATGCGGATTAAGGTTGGTGATTTGACCCGTTCACGGCACTCGTAAACATATCAATCACAACAGGGATAGGCTGAGAACACTTGCCTATCCCTGATTTCGTTTAAATCCATCGTAAAGATGTTAGTGAGCGCGTTCGGCAGAGTAGAGCGATTTGGTCGCTTCATAATCCGGACAACCGATCGCCGCTTCTGTCAACGCGGTGGAGGGATGCACCGTACATTTAAGATGATAATCACTCGTAAAAAACTGACAGTTCGCACAGGGAATCTGGTGCATTTGCTGCGTCCGCAGAGCGGTATCGCGTACCGCCGACCACAGGCTCCAAACCGTGATGAGCACAATTACCCAGGCAGAGAGAAAGCACAATGGCACAATAACCGCTTGCACAATTTGAATTAGGAAATGCAATAGTTGAAACACGGTGACTAGCGTTAGGATCGGGAAACAATACCAGGGTAGGTGATGTCGATCGCAAATGATTTACCCTACGATCGCAGTTTTGATTAAGAATTTTGACGAAAAATTGCCGATCTTTTACCGAGCCAAGATCTTGATTAAGTTAAGCAAGTTTTTATCACAACTATCTAGTTTATGGGCAATTTAAAGCCAGAACTTCCAACTATAGATTGAGAAACCGTGATTTATCCCTCGCTCTCACAGCCGAATAACTGACATTGTTCCTACGGAATTTTCTGGTTTAGGATCACAAACTAAATAACCTGAGCAACTGCAACCTTTTACCTGTACGGGCGCAGCATACCCTTCGGGAAGCAAGCTATGGCAGAGATTTCTGGAACAATGGCAAGAGTTTTTTACCGAATGCCACGCCCCTACGTAAGGAATTACAGCTGATTAAATTTGCGATCCTTAGCCATCTGCCCTCTCAATTGCCCATCATTCTGATTCCAGGTTTTGTCCATGAAAGTCTCCATTTCCAACACTCCGGCCCAATCTCGACAAACCAAACAGCGATTAGCCTCCCCCGAAGAATCACTGACCTACGAACTGGGTAAAGCGGTTCAAGAACTGCCGCCCCTGTATACCCGCCTACTAGCTGGTGCGATTAGTGTGCTGGTATTTGGCTCGATCGCCTGGGCATACTACAGCAAAGTGGATGAAGTCGCTGTCGCCCAGGGAGAACTGATTCCCTCCAATCAAGTTCGTCCAATTCGGGCACTGAGCGCTGGCTCCATTCAAGTGATTAACGTCAAGGAAGGGGATGCCGTTCAAAAAGGACAGGTTCTGATTGAAATGGATGCGGGGGTGTCGCAAGCGGAGGTGAACCGGTTAGAACAATCGGCTAAATTGATCCGCGAAGATATTGCCCGTTTACAGGCAGAACGTACCGGCGGCAGTCAAACTGGCACCGTTCTGCAAGACCAATTGTTAGCCGCTCGCCTACGGGAATTCGACAACAAACGGGCTGCCGCGATCGCCGATGCGAACCGGGAACTAGCCGCGATCAGTGAAGGGAATGCGCGACTAGAACGACTCCAGGAAAACTTGAATAATGCCCGGGCTGACTTAAGTAACGCCCAGGATTTGCTTGCCAATGCCCAGGAGCGCCTGAGAAATTTAAGCACATTGGAAAATACGGGCGCTGTGCCCAATGTGGAAGTGATTCGGGCAAAAGACGAGGTAGCCAGTTCCAGAAGCCGCTTAAACGAAGCTCAGGACAAAATCGCGACTCTAGAGAAAGAATATACAGCACAACAGGAAAAAATTCGGCAATCGCAGCAATCCTATCAATCCGCTTTAAGCACTGCCGAAGGGTTAAGTTCACAACGCAGCAGCGAAGTGTTATCGCAGTTAGCCAAACGGCAGGAAGAATTAACCTCGATCGAAGGGCAACTGAGCCAGGCCAAGAAACAACGGGAACGGGAAACCCTGGAATCTCCCTATTCGGGAACGGTATATAACCTGAAAGCGACACGCGGGCCAGCCCAACCGGGGGAAGAGCTGATGTCTGTGTTGCCCCAGGGAGAAAATGTGATTCTGGAAGTGAAGGTATTGAACCGGGATATTGGATTTATTCGGACTGGGCAACGGGTGAAAGTGAAATTAGCCACCTTCCCCTTCCAGGAGTTTGGCATTGTCGATGGTGAAGTGGTAAAAGTCAGCCCCAACGCGATCGTGGAACGCGATGAAAACGGACAATCTATGGGACCTGTGTTCCTGACGCAGGTACGCCTGAAGCAAGGCAGCTTGAATGTGCATGGCAAGGAAGTGGAATTGACTCCAGGCATGGCCGCTACTGGCGAAATTGTCACTCGCCAGAAATCCGTTCTCACATTCCTGGTCGAACCGGTAACCCGCCGCTTTAGTGAAGCCTTCTCGGTGCGGTAGAGCGTCAGTATCAGGATTGTAGTCGTCCTCACCCTCGCCCATAGGAGCTACAGCGTATACACAAGTCGAGTCTGACTTCGTTTACATCTTTTTAGCCCCCAATTCTGGGGGACTTTGAATAGTTTGGCTCCCCCAGAATTGGGGGTTGGGGGGCGGTTCGGTAGGACTTTTGGCTGGATTTGATCACTTGTGTATACACGGTAGCCCATAGGAGAGGGAACAAAGGCTGGATCGGATCCCTTCTCCCAGAGGAGAAGGGTTGGGGATGAGGGTGAAGGAGGTTTATTAGGGAACTAGGTCGTTCGCCCTCATCCAACCAGCTTAGAATTGACCGTCGATCGCTGGCACACAACGCTCACATAGGAGGGGATGGGTAGCAGACTCACCTACATGAGTGGAGTAGTTCCAGCAGCGATCGCATTTTTCACCGTTGGCATCCGTCACCCCAATCCCCAAGTTGGCAGATTGAGTGGTGTACTTCAGTCCTTCCAGGCGATCGGCAGAGTCTAATAGCTCTACCTGGGAAGTCAGGAACAGGTAACGTAACTCATCCACATGATTCCCAGCCAGACTATCGGCAGGATTTAATGCCTGGAGCGTTGCCCGTAACTGAGTATCCGGTACTGATAACAACACCTTAGCTTCTAAGGAAGACCCGATCGCCTTTTCGGTACGAGCCTGTTCCAACACTTTGTTGACCTCAGCCCGAATCTGCCGCAGCGTTTGCCATTTTTCGGCTAGTTCCGGAGCCTGCCACTGGGGATCTAATGTGATCCACCCCGACTGAAACACGGACTTGTGAGGCGTTGAATACGGCAGGAATTGCCAGATATCTTCTGCCATGTGAGACAGCACTGGTGCGATCGCTTTAGCCAGGTTTTCCAGGGCAATCTGAATTACCGTTTGGCAGCTACGACGACGGAGGGAATCAGCCGCACTGATATACAACCGATCTTTGGCAATGTCGAGATAGAAGTTCGACAGATCGACGACACAGAAATTCTGCACCGTCTGGAAGAAGCGGAAAAACTGGAAGCTGTCGAAGGCTTGCGAAATTTCTCCAAATACCTCTGTGATCCGATGCAGCATATAGCGATCGAGTTCCGGCAGTTGCTCGTAGGGAACCGCATGTTGAGCGGGATCGAAGTCATGCAGGTTGCCGAGTAAGAAGCGGGCGGTATTGCGGATCTTGCGATAGACATCGGACAACTGCCGAATGATGTTTTTACCAATCAGCACATCCGAGGAGTAATCCACTGACGACACCCACAGCCGCAAAACATCGGCTCCATAGGGTGGTTCTTCCTTCTGGTTTTTGCCGCCATTGATGATGATCGCTGGATCGATCACATTCCCTAGCGACTTACTCATCTTGCGTCCCTGCTCATCCAGGGCAAAGCCGTGAGTCAGTACCGTTTTGTATGGTGCATGACCATGCACCGCCACACTGGTCAGTAGACTGGACTGGAACCACCCCCGGTGTTGATCTGAACCTTCCAGATACATATCGGCGGGATAGCGTAATGCCTGCCGTTGCTCGACCACCGCCGCCCAGGAAGAACCCGAGTCGAACCAAACATCCATCGTATCCATGCCTTTACGGTAGGTGTGCCCGTTATTCCGGTACGCCTCCGGCAATAGTTCCTCCACTGACAATTCCCACCAGGCATCCGAACCTTTTTCAGCCACAATACTTTGCACATGGGCGATCGTTTCCTGGTTTAGCAATGGCTCATTGGTCACCTGATCGTAGAACACCGGAATCGGCACCCCCCAACTGCGTTGCCGCGAAATACACCAATCCGATCGCTCAGCCACCATCGGCGTAATCCGATTTTCGCCCTGAGCCGGAATCCAGGTAACGTCTGCGATCGCTTTCAGGGCTTCGTCCCGGAAACCTGCTACTGAGGCAAACCACTGTTCTGTAGCTCGGAAGATCGTCGGCTTTTTCGTCCGCCAATCGTAGGGATACTTATGCACATAGGGTTCTTCTTTCAGTAAGGCTCCCGCCGCCTTTAAAGCGTCTACGACGGCACCGTTCCCATCACCCAGGACATTCAGACCGGCGAATTGTCCGGCTTCGGCTGTAAAGTTGCCATCGTCATCGACCGGCGACAGGATCGGCAAGCCATAGCGCTGTCCCACCAGGTAGTCTTCCTGTCCATGACCGGGGGCTGTGTGGACTAAACCCGTCCCCGATTCCGTTGTGACGTAATCACCGCCGATGACAATTTCACTCTGGCGATCGTACAAGGGATGACGGTAGGTGGTATGCTCTAGCGCTTTCCCCATCACCGTTGCCTGAACGGTCAACTCAGTCCCCAGCGTTGCCGACAGCGACTCCACTAGATCCTTCGCCACAATCAGGTATTTGAAGTTACCGGGAGCATTTTCACCTACAGCGACCACCGCATAAACCAATTCCGGATTGACACTGACCGCCAGGTTTGCCGGAATCGTCCAGGGAGTTGTCGTCCAGATCGCCACCCCCAGTTCGCCCAGGAAAGGATCTAGTGGAGTTTGCAGGGCAGGGGGTAGGGATAACACCTCAAACGCGGCATAGAGCGATCGCGATGTGTGACCTTCCGGATATTCCAGTTCCGCTTCCGCCAATGCCGTTTTAGAACTGGGACTCCAGTGAACTGGTTTCAGTCCTCGATAAATGTGCCCTTTCAGCACCATTTGTCCAAACACGCCGATCTGAGCCGCTTCATATTCTGGCTTCAGAGTCAGGTAGGGATGCTCCCAATCGCCCCAGATGCCATAGCGCTGAAAGCTCTGGCTCTGTTGTTCAACCGTTTTCAGCGCAAAGTCCTTGGCTTTTTGCCGCAACTTAATTGGGGTGAGTTGCTGGCGTTCGGCGGACTTCAGATCTTGTAGTACCTTCAGTTCGATCGGCAGACCGTGGCAGTCCCAACCCGGTACATACCGAACTTTCCGCCCCTGAAGCAGTTGGTACTTATTAATGATGTCCTTGAGAATTTTGTTGAGCGCGTGCCCCATGTGTAGCGAGCCATTGGCATAGGGCGGCCCATCATGTAGTACAAACACCTCACCAGGATTGTCCTGCGACAGGTGTTGATAAATCTGCTGCTCTGCCCAGAATGCCTGAAGTTCTGGTTCCCGCTTGACGGCATTGGCACGCATGTCAAAGCCAGTCTTAGGAAGATTGACGGTATCTTTATAGGCTCCTGATTCTGTCACCGCTAGAAGTCCGAAAGGGTAAGAGAGTAATTAAATCATTGCTAGCACAACTAATCCGCAGACCAGATTAAAAATCCGATCATGCTACGATTGTAGTATAAGCGAATGCTGATGACCACACGGTCAATCACTGCTAGTTCATTATCAGTGACAAACCGGATTAGCTTCAAGTTTTGTAACAGGTATTATTCCGGGGGGGCATCAGAGGTTGAGGACTCCGGATCCAAGTCGGAGGTAGCGCTAGGAGAGGCTGAGTTCGATCGATCATCCTCCGCGATCGTGGGGTTTTCGGGTAACTGGGCAGTGTCGGGATCGGCAGACGTAGCGGCTACAGGTTCCGGGGCATCCGATGCACTCACATCAGCTAAGGGTTGAGTCGGAGGTGTGATCTCGGGAACAGTGGTGTCGATCGCTAACTCGATATTTGACTCACCTCCCGCTTCGGGACTGGCGATCGCATCCACGATCGCGGCCCTTTCAGCCGCCATGTCCTCTAGCATCTCTTCAACGATTTCCTCAGCAGTATCAATTGTCGCTTCTGGCACGATTCCGGCTGATTCGTGGAGGGGTTCACTATCACTCGTCACAGCGGCAGAGGCAGATTCTGCCAAGTCAGGCAATGAAGTTGATGCTGCTGGGGTTGTCGCCTCTGCCAGATTAGCAAAGGTAGCGAAGGCTTCATCCTTCAGGGTAATGGTTTCTTCGACCACCTCGGCGACCACCTCACCTGCCTGATCTCTCACCGTGATGGAGTCCTCGACAACTTCAGCCAGCACCTCACCGGTCTGATCCTTTAAGGTCACTGTGTCCTCAATCAGTTCGGCGGTCATTTCTCCAGCCGAGTCTTGCCAGGTAGTCGTTGTTTCTACAACCTCAGCCATAATTTCAGCGACCGGATCGGTTGGGGAGCTAGCCGGATCAACTGGTTGATTAGTTGCTGTTTCTGATTCTGCTTCCGCCTCACTCTCTGGCTTACGAAACTGCTTCCGCACGTAAACAGGCTTTGCTTCTTTAGCCGCCTTTTGGGATTTTGGTTCCGCTTCGCCATCCTCTTGCCGGAATTGTCTCCGGACATAGACCGGCTTCGTTTCTTTCTGTTGACCAAACCCTTTGAATAGATTCGTAATTGGGGCGAAAATCCCACCTGATTTAGTTGGGGTTGCGATCGGTGATTCGGATTCTGCGATCGCATCAGCCACAACTTCCGCCGCTTCAGTGATTTTAGCCGCCCCTTGGTCTACCGTTTCTTGAGTCGTTTGTGGTTGGGAGTCGATCGTCGCGGCGACTGTTTCCTCGATCGCAGCTTCTAAAGTAGGAGGCTCAGTGGACGTAATCAGTTCCTCCGTTGCCAGTTCTGCCGCGATCGGGGTTGCGGCTGCGGTCAACTGTTCTTCGACTTGGCGTTGGCGGCGGGCGGTATCGAAATCGGCTCGGGTCAGGGGAACGTAGGATTCAGTTTCGCTGGTTTCCGCAGTTCGGACGGATTTGTCTGGTGATTTGCGTTGCCAGATGCCTTTTAGTCCAGTCAGTTGTCGAGATACCTGCCCAGACAATTTCGCTCTGCCCTCCGGCGTAGACAGTTCATTCAGCGATGCTTTAACCTCTGCGGCTGAAGGCGCTGCCGTTTGTTGCTCTAGGGGAGTGCTCTGCCGTCGTAATGTCAAGGTCTGCCAGCCTAGCCAACCTAATAACGCCACGCTCGCGGTTTGTCCTAACAGCACTCCACCCGTAATGCGTTCGGCACAAACCCATAGCACCAGGGCGTAGAACATGCCGACACCGCTCCAGATCAAATCATTTTTGCGGTGAACTTCTGGAAAGAAAAAGGCAGCCATGTAGAGGGCAAAGCTACCCAGACCAACTGCTAATGCGAGGATATATGCCAGCATCTTGCTGCTCCCAACTGTGCCCGATCTCGCCCATTTTATCCCGATGACGAGACGATCGCGTCCTTCTGCCCAGGACAGACTATCTAGTGTTCGGCAGACTAGGAACGATCGCAGTCCTCATCAATTCCTGACAGGATTCATTGTGGGCAAAGATTCCTGAGGTTCTCTTGACGGCAGGATGAAATTAACACAACATCTTCCTCAAGGCAGTTTTATGCCTTAGCACTCATTCATATCAACAATCGTTATATGGCTTGACTTCAGGCAAAATTAATGGATTCTTCCTGGTTTACCCAGAATGATCGAGCTACCCTGAAGGGAACGACAGCCCCTTGCAGAGTTAGCAGAGAGTCTATGACACAGCAAAGCTTTGGTGTAATCGGTCTTGCCGTGATGGGGGAAAACCTGGCTCTAAACGTAGAGCGCAATGGCTTCCCGATCGCGGTCTATAACCGTAGCCGAGAGAAAACTGATCAATTTATGGCAACTCGGGCAGTGGGCAAAAATGCCAAAGCTGCCTATACCCTGGAAGAATTCGTGGCGCTACTGGAACGGCCACGCAAAATTTTGATTATGGTGAAAGCGGGTGCGCCCGTCGATGCCACGATCGAGCAACTCAAACCCCTGTTGGATGAAGGGGATATTCTAATTGACGGTGGCAACTCCCTATTTACGGATACCCAGCGCCGCGCTCAAGATTTAGAATCTGCCAAATTTACCTTTATTGGTATGGGCGTTAGTGGCGGTGAAGAGGGCGCTCTGAATGGACCGAGTTTGATGCCCGGTGGGACGAAGCAAGCCTACCAGTACCTTGAACCGATTCTGACAAAAATTGCTGCCCAGGTGGATGATGGGCCTTGTGTCACCTACATTGGGCCCGGAGGGGCAGGGCACTACGTCAAGATGGTGCATAACGGCATCGAGTATGGTGACATGCAGTTGATTGCCGAAGCCTATGACCTGTTAAAGAACGTCGCTGGGCTGAATGCGGCTCAATTACATGAGGTCTTCTCTCAGTGGAACACCACGGACGAACTCAATTCTTATTTGATTGAAATTACCGCCGATGTGTTCAAAGTCATGGATCCGGATACCGGCAATCCACTGGTAGACCTGATTATGGATGCTGCTGGACAAAAAGGGACGGGACGCTGGACAGTGGATAGCGCTCTGGAAGTTGGCGTTGCCATTCCGACCATTACGGCGGCTGTAACGGCGCGGATTATGTCGTCCTACAAGCAGGAACGGGTGGAAGCGGCGAAACAATTAGTTGGACCCACCGCCAGGTTTGATGGGGATGTTGCTGCCTTTGTCGCCAAAGTCCGGGATGCCCTGTACTGCTCTAAGATGTGTTCCTATGCCCAGGGGATGGCACTGCTGAGTAAAGCCTCCGAAATCTATGGCTTTGAACTCAATCTAGGGGAATGTGCCCGGATCTGGAAAGGCGGCTGTATCATTCGGGCTGGCTTCTTGAACAAGATCAAACAGGCGTTTGATGAAAATCCTAGTCTGCCAAATTTGTTGTTAGCCCCCGAGTTTAAGCAAAGCATTCTCGATCGCCAAACCGCCTGGAGAGACGTGATTGCCACCGCCGCCAAAGTGGGGATTCCAGTGCCAGCCTTTAGCGCCTCCCTGGACTACTTCGATAGCTACCGCCGCGATCGCTTGCCGCAAAATCTGACCCAAGCTCAACGGGATTACTTCGGTGCCCATACTTACGAGCGGGTAGACAAGCCCGGGGTATATCACACGGATTGGATTCATGTTGCCGATCAATCACCAGAACCGGCAATGGCGAAGTAACGTTACTATTGCTAACTTAGGGCGGAGATCGTCATCCGTAATCCGCCCTTCATGGTCTTTGATGGAGCCATAGACTTACTGAACCGGAAGACGACGGCGTTTTTTGGCAGTAGTCTGTTTAATGGCTGTGATGTTTAGGGGTGGTTGACTGGCTGGTTTGAGGGCTTGAGCCGGACGATCGAGCATCTGTAGCCCATCCAGTAAAGCATCCCGAATAATCGGTTCCTGTTCCTGGTTCAACATCAGCTTGAAGTAGTCCGCGATCGTCCGGCGTTGATGTAGGTCAGGATAACGAGTTTGCGTAAGACTAGCGGTGAGTTGCCGAATCGCAATCAACCGTTGCAGGGGATCGCTATGGGTGAGATGAGTGACTAATTGACTAACGGATGTCTTGTTCTGATTCGCCTGCCAATGCAAAATCTGCCAAGTTAAGAGGACTAACACCGCTAATGTGCCTGAGCCTTGCAGAATCGCGCCTAAGGCAATCCAGGGACTAGAGGCATCTGCCCAGATTGCCGTTGCCAGATAGGTCGTTAATGTGGCGATTCCACCACCCGCGATCGCCAACGCCAGGGGTTGATTCCAACCATCGAGCCATTTACGCAGATCTGCCCAGGACTGCTCCAAATGCCAATCGTGCATTAAGTAGATCAACATCATCACGCTGATGCCAACTCCCGTCGCCAGCACTAATCTGCCATTCCAATACAGCAGAGCAGCGGCTCCCGTAATCACCATCAGCCAGCCACCCGGCCCCGACCAGCGCTGAATCGGGATGTTGTGAAGTTGTTTCAACGCTTCGTCCTTCAGATCATGCAGTGGCAGGGTTTGCATCAGACGAACTAAGTAGCGCCACCGAAACGTTGTTCTTGCTGCGTAAGAAGCCTTTGCCACGTCACTGATTCCGTTAATTGCTAGAGGAAGTGATGCAACCAAGCTGGTTCCCTGCAACACCTTACTACCTTGGAGGCGGGTTTGGGAAACCAAACACCTATAAATTTTACAACTTCCCTTCCCAGGCAACAGAGACAGACACCAGGTTGATTGGGAGTTTAGGGACTAAATGAATATCTTCGGCTAACAGAAATTATCTAATTTGGCTGACAAGATGGGGCGTTTTATCTAAAACAGAATCAGTAGGATAGAAGCGCTGTCTCATGCCGTGAACGGATCGTCTGAAGTTTTGTCTAATTTTCCCCGTGATTTCCTGAAGCTGTGTTAGAGCAAGTGTGTAGTGGGAGAGGATGGTGGAGTGAAGAGTAATTTGAATCGACCTGAGATTAATCAACCGGGTAACTCAGAGTTGCCCCAGTATGAAGCCCGATCGCCCAACGGTATTGATCCCGCTTTAGCTGAGGTCGCTGCCACGATCGAGCATCCCGGTCGTCCCCTCCGGATTCCGCAATGGGTCAAGTCCCGCAGTTGGCTGTTACTCGGGCTAACAAGCTGTTTGGTCTTTGGTGGCGTTGGTGTCCTGGCATTAGTGTGGTTAGCCACTCCCCCCCCTTCCGCCGACTGCACCAAAATCTCTGTGCTTTCTCCCGACATGGAGCGGCTCTATTGCGCCCAGGAGGCAGCCCGATCGGGGGATTTACCCCAACTGCTGGCAGGACTGAAGTTTTTGGAGCAATGGACTCCGGATCATCCTCTACACAAAGAAGCGCAGAAGTCGATCGATGAGTGGTCAGAAGCCATTCTCCAGATTGCCCAACAACGAATTGAACAAAGTGATCTGAAGGGAGCGGTAGACCTTGCCAAGCAAATTCCCAAATCCAGCCCGATCTATCAGGATGCTCAAACGGTTATCGCCCAATGGCAAACCCTCTGGCAACGTGGGGAAGCCATTACGACGAAAGCCCGTAATGCTATGAAGCAGCAGCGTTGGGATGAAGCCTCTCAGCATATCGCCAGCCTGCGGGAAATTAATCACGATTATTGGCGCTATCAACGTCCACAGCTTTTATCTCGGCAACTACTAACAGAACAGCAGGCAAGACGATTATTTACCGATGCGAAGAATCTAGCGGTCTATGGCTCACCCACGGACTTAGGGGCAGCGATCGGGGCAGCCCTCAAAATTGATGCCACCACCTACACCTGGGCAGAAGCCCGGAGCATTGTTAAACAATGGAGCGAAACCCTCTTAGCACTCGGCGTACAACGCTGGCGACAGAATAATCCGGAAGCGGCGATCGCGGTGATCCAACCTGTCACCCTCAACCCGGAGTTGGCTCAAGCGGCTTATGACCTGATGGGATTAAGCTACGCTCGTCAGTTTGCAGTCACGGGTGGCGCTAGCCTGATGCCTTCCTTTAACCAGATTGGTAACCTGACGACCGCCGTTGCTTTAGCCAGCGTCATCCCGGCGGATAGCCGCTATTATCCCTTAGCCCAAGCCAGTATTAAAGAGTGGCAAACCCAGCTTCAGGACAGTACGCAATTGCAACTGGCAAATGTGATTGCTCAAACCGGGCAAACCCTGTCCTATGATGTAGCGATCGCCCAAGCCCAACAAATTACTCCCGATCGTCCTCGGCGCATCCCGGCACAAACGCTGGTAGCCATGTGGAGAAATACCAAACAACAGGTTGAGGATCGCCCCTATTTGCTGTATGCCCAACAGTTAGCCGAGCCAGGAACATTAGTGGCATTGAAAGCGGCGATCGCCCAGGCGAATCAAATTGCGACGGGACGAGCCTTACGCGGCACAGCTCAAACCCTGGTGCGGGAGTGGTATCAGGGAATTCAGACGATCGAGGATCAGCCGATTCTCGATCGGGCGTGGGCATTGGCGGGGCAAGGCAATTTGAATAGTGCCATTCAAGCCGCCGCAACCATTGCTCCTGGTCGTTCCCTGTATTGGCAAGCCCAAAATGCGATCGGCGACTGGCAAGCCCAAATTCGCGCCGCCCAAGCTGCCCAAGTCCGCCGCAGTCAGACGACTCCTAACTCAGAACCACGAGCCAATGAGCGTCAAGATGCTGAGCCTAATCCGGCTACCTCCGAGTTCATCCCTAACGACGATCGAGGGTTCAATGACCAGGCTCCGGCACCCACAATCGCAGAACCCTCTACCGCCGAACAGTTCCCGCGCCCTGGAGAACGCCATGACATGACGGCGGAACCTGCCCCACCCCCAACCAGCATCTCGGCTCCGGCAGAGCAATTTGTACGACCAGGCGGTTCCAACTCAAGACCCGTGGTGATTCCAGAACCACCTCCCGTGATCCCAAATCCGCCCCCTCCCAGCCGTTCTCAGCCAGTCGTCATTCCCGATCCCCCTCCCCCTGCCATTCCTTAAAGTTGGCTGATGCAAAAACGGCTGAAGGAATCAACGATTAACGCCTTCAGCCGTTCGATTTACCGATTTAGTGGGGACGATTACAGACTCGACATCACTTCTCGGGCTGCTGCCAGAGTGCGATCGATGTCTTCCTCGGTATGGGCGAGTGACGTAAACCCAGCCTCAAATTGGGATGGGGCTAGATAGACCCCGCGCTCCAACATACCGCGATGGAAGCGGCTGAACTTATTCAGGTCAGACTTCTTGGCATCCTCGTAATTGTGGACAGGACCTTCGGTGAAGAATAGTCCAAACATGCCGCTAATCTGACCACCACAAGCCGCATGTCCCGTCTCTTTGGCAATTTGCAGCAGCCCATCGGCTAACCGCTTGGTGATGCGATCGAGGGTGTCATAGGTACCCGGTTGCCGTAACAGTTCCAGGGTCTTGATTCCGGCGGTCATGGCTAGAGGATTACCGGATAGAGTGCCTGCCTGGTACATCGGGCCGGCGGGAGCCACCATACTCATAATGTCGCGGCGACCTCCATAGGCACCCACGGGTAAACCGCCGCCGATGATCTTGCCCAGCGTGGTTAAGTCGGGCGTAATGCCAAACTTCTCCTGTGCTCCGCCATAGGCAATCCGGAAGCCGGTCATCACTTCATCGAATACCAGTAAAGCCCCATGTTCCCGCACGATCTCTTGCAGTCCCGGTAGGAAACCCGCATCGGGAGGAATGAACCCCGCATTACCAACTACGGGTTCCAGAATTACCCCCGCGATTTGCTCGGGATTTTCTTCAAACAAGGCTTTCACCGCTTCCAGGTTATTAAAGGGAGCGGTTAGCGTATTGCTGGTCGTCGTTTTAGGAACTCCGGGGGAGTCCGGCAACCCCAGAGTCGCTACCCCAGATCCCGCTTTCACCAGGAACATATCAGCATGTCCGTGATAGCAGCCTTCAAATTTGATGATCTTTTCCCGTCCGGTGAATGCCCGCATCAAGCGCAGCACCGACATACAGGCTTCCGTCCCAGAGTTGACGAAGCGTACCATTTCAATGCTGGGAACGGCATCAATCACCATTTCGGCTAATACGTTTTCCAGGCGACAGGGGGCACCAAAGCTCGTTCCCTTCTCTGCCGCTTCCTGAATGGCTTTAATCACATCAGGATGGGTATGCCCACAAATCGCGGGGCCCCAGGTACCAACATAGTCAATATATTGGTTGCCATCGACATCCCAGGCATACGCGCCTTTAACGCGATCGAATACCACAGGTTGCCCACCCACGGATTTGAACGCTCGTACTGGGGAACTAACGCCTCCCGGCATGAGTTTTTGAGCCGCCGCAAAAATCTCTTCTGATTTGGTTGTCTTAAATGTACTCGTGACCAATGCTATCTCCTTAGGGGTTGACAGAATGAAGTGAGGGGGAGGAACGGTGAAATTGAACGCTAAAAATCTGTCTGGCTATGTGAACGCACATTTGTTTATCTTACCTGGAGTGGGGAGATGGGGGGAGTAGTGGGGAGTGGGGAGTGGGGTTAGCGGGATTGCCCGTAGGACCAGGTAACACCGGGCCCGACCTGGAGAACGCGTTGTTCTGGGGTGAAGAGTTCCCAGTCCGGGAGATCGTTATCATCACTGGTGGGAATCAGAGTTAAGCGATCGCCATTGCTCCAATCAATCACCACTTGCAGGTCAGGATAGGTGATTTCGATCGCCGTCATACTTTGTCCTTCCAGGTGAGTCAGCATTTGACTGAAGTCTTCTAAGCCCGTTTGACCGGGAACCGTTGTGCCGCCAGTGCGTTCTAGCTGCCAAACCGCTCCCCGGGTGACGAGAATCCAACTCCCGTGATCCTTACCTAACTGGGTATGACAGGTATAGGCGATCGGTTCACCGAAATGGAGCGTGATTTCGTGATGATAGTTGAGGCTGGTTTTCCAGCACAGTTCACCAATGGCTTGACCCAGAAGTTCATGGAGTGGATCTAAGTCGCTAGCGGTGTGAATCTGGCGGACAAGATGGAGCGTCATAATAAATCTTAATCTTCCGGCGATCGGATTAATTCTACCAGTGGCTTCAGTATGCCCATGTCAGGAAACGACCAATCTACCTGACAATAATGAAGTGGACTGTCAATTAATTGAGTGTTTGGACATGGAGTTACAGCAAGCGGTTCCCGTCGATCAGATTCGCTATGACGATCGCGGTTTAGTCCCGGCGATCGTGCAGGATTATCTGGACGGCACAGTGCTGATGATGGCATGGATGAACCGGGAATCGTTGCAAAAAACCCTGGAGACGGGCGAAACCTGGTTCTGGAGTCGATCGCGGCAGGAACTCTGGCATAAAGGGGGCACGTCCGGTCACACTCAGAAAATCCAGACGATTCGCTATGACTGTGACAGTGACACAATCCTGGTGAGTGTGGAGCAGATTGGCGATATTGCCTGCCATACCGGAGAACGCAGTTGTTTCCATCGGGTTGATCACCAGGTCACGCCGCCGCCTGCCGATACTCTGTCCCAGGTGTTCCAGGTGATTTGCGATCGGCGGGATCATCCCACAGATACCTCCTATACCTGCAAACTCTTGGCTGGAGGTGACAACAAAATTCTTAAGAAGATCGGTGAAGAGACGGCAGAAGTGGTGATGGCGTTTAAAGACGATGATCCAGATGCGATCGCGGGGGAAGTTGCCGATTTGCTGTATCACACGCTGGTAGCCCTAGCCCATCACCAGGTTGACTTAAAAGCGGTTTATCGCAAACTCCAAGCTCGGAGACGTTGAGCAGCAACCATGACCAATGACCAGTGACCAGTGACCAATGACCGATGACTGACCCGCTTGACCACCAACTTACTGCCTACGATTACGTGCTGCCCGAAGACCGGATTGCCCAATCGCCGGTGATCCCGAGAGACAGTTCGCGGCTGTTGGTGGTCAACGATCGAGATAACCATCACCATGCCCACTTTCGGGATCTGCCCAATTTCTTGCAAGCTGGCGATCTGCTCGTCCTGAATAACACCCGAGTCATTCCAGCCCGCTTGTATGGGCAAAAGTCGAGTGGCTTACCAGTCGAAGTGCTGTTACTCGAACCCCAACCCAGCGACACCACCCCGATCGCTGGCTTTTCCGATCGCTGGCTCGCCTTAGTCAAACCCGGTAGACGCTTAAAACCCGGAGCCAGAATTTGGTTCAGTTCCTCCCCACCTCCCCACTCCCCCTGTCTCTTATACACATCT